>NZ_AKZQ01000007.1:0-162313 GCF_000278705.1 Flavobacterium sp. F52
CTAAAATCTAAAATCTAAAATTAAATAGCTGTAACAATAGCTAAGAAATCATCAGCTTTTAAAGCTGCACCTCCAATTAAACCACCATCTACGTCTGGTTTAGAGAAGATTTCTTTAGCGTTTTCTGGTTTAACAGAACCACCGTATAAAATAGAAACTTCATCAGCGATATCAGCTCCAAAAGCTTTGCGGATAGTTTCTCTGATGAATTCGTGCATTTCTTGAGCTTGCTCTGGCGAAGCAGTTTCTCCAGTTCCGATAGCCCAAACTGGCTCATAAGCTAAAACAATTTTAGACCAAGATTCTTTTGCAATATGGAAAACGCCATCACGCAATTGATTCTCAACAATGTTGAAGTGATTTCCAGACTGACGGTCTTTTAATTCTTCTCCAAAACAGAAAATAACTGTCATGTCATGTTTTAAAGCTGTATCTACTTTGTTTGCGATTAAAGCATCTGTTTCGTGGAAAATAGCTCTACGCTCTGAGTGGCCTAAGATTACGGTATTAACGCCAATGCTTGTTAACATATCTGCAGAAATTTCTCCTGTGAAAGCACCACCTTCAGCTTGGTGAACGTTTTGAGCAGAAACTCCGATAGTTGTATTTTTTAATTTAGTCGCTGCCGCTTGTAAGTTTACAAAAGTTGGCGCTACAATTACTTGTGCATTTGTTTTCGCTGGAATTTTAGCAATTAATTCGTTCAATAACTCTTCAGTTTGCGCAGCATTTTTATGCATTTTCCAGTTTCCTGCAACAATCGATTTTCTCATTTTGGTAGTTTTATATTATTTTTTTGTTTTTTGTTTGAAATTAAAGCATAGTCCAAATTGATATTGGAATTTTGACATTGCAATGTTATTGAAGCTTATTTCAATGATTGTAAAGTAGAATTGATTTTTTCGAAATCAGTTTCAATCGCTCTGTATAAAACGATTTTCCCTGTTTTGTCCACTACGATATATCTTGGAATCCAATCTAAATCAATCGCTTTTCCGAAAAGGCCTTTCATACCATCATTCATCATATAGTGATCGCCTTTATTTAATTCGTGTTTTTCGATTCCTGCTTTCCATTTATCAGCTGTTTTATCAGCCGAAATAAACAAGTAAGAAACATCAGGATTATTGGCTTGTAATTCTTTTAATTTTGGCATTGCTTTTACGCAGTCACCACACCAAGAAGCCCAAACTTCGATAACCAAAGTTTTTCCTTTATATTTTTTTAAGATGTTTTTGAAAGTAACCTGACTTCCGTCAGTGGCTAATAATTTCTCAGATAAAGCCTCTTTAGAAAAAGCTATTTTCTGTGCCTGTGTGCAAGAAAAAGAAATAAATGCAATTACGGCTAGGACTAATTGTTTCATATTTTATTAAAATTATTTTTTATTAAGGTACTGAATTCACAAAGTTAAACAAACAAATTGAATGCCAATTGCAGATTAACAAAATTTGAAGAGTCGTTTATTTTGTAACAAAATGGTGTTTTTTGGTTGAAAAAAGCGTTTTGAAAACGTAATAGTTGGCTGTGAAATCAAGTATTTTTTTGAAACTCCTTTTTTGGAAATAATTAAAAAGCATTTTTTTTGTTTTCGCAAATGAAAATTGAAGCAGAAAAACGTCAGATTTCATAAAAAGAGCCTTCAATAAAATTAAAATTATTGAAGGCTTTTTAGATTTATATGTTAATTGAAATATTATAACTTCAAATCATCTGTATCATTGTAGTGTACTTTTTGAGCAATAGTTCCATCATGTACCACAACAATGCTCGGATTTGCTCTTTCGACAGTTTTTAAAGCTGTTCCGTCGCAGAAATAGAAATCGATGTCTAAAGCGTAATCTTTTTTGGCTTTTGCAATTTCCTCAGCTCCAGAAGCCGTCATTCCGATTACTTTGTAACCTTTAGCTTTTGCATCTGCCGTAACTTTTGCTAATTTTTTCATTCCTTCCGGATTTGATAAGTTCAAATCGTAAGTTACATAGATAAGTAATTTAGGCTCTTTTAATAATTCTTCCTTATAGTCAGAATCATCTTTTGTCATGGTGAAATCATGAATTGGCGGAACGTATCCTTCTGAAATTACTTTGTCTTTTCTATCAACAAATACGGCACCTTCAGGAATATTCATCAAATCTTTTTCTGTAAATTCTTTATCAACACCATTTACTTTGTAGATAAAAATCATTTCAACAACCGATTTAGGCGCGCCTTCTGGAATTTCCATTCCTTTCTCGATGTTTGTTCCCACTTTATACGGACGGAAATCTTTAATCGGATTGTGATTTATAACCCAAACAGCCATGAATACACAAAGAACAATACTAATCAATACGATGATATTGGTAACTAGTTTAGAAAATAAAGGTTTTACTAATTTTTTATTGATGAATAAAATCAAGATAAAGAACAGTAAAACAACATCTTTTGTAAACGACTGCCAAGGCGTTAAATGTAAAGCATCTCCAAAACAGCCACAGTCTTTTACTACATCAAAATAAGCAGAGTAGAAGGTAAGGAAAGTAAAGAAGACAATTAAAAGCAATAATGCCCAAATCGTTAATTTTGATTTATAACCCACCAAAAGCATCACGCCTAAAACTACTTCTAAAATTACTAAGAAAATAGCTAATCCTAAAGCTAATGGCTCTAGAAATGGCATATTGAAAACCGGTTCACTAAAATATTCAGCAAGTTTATAAGAGAAACCAACAGGATCATTCAGTTTTATTAATCCGGAAATAATAAATAGCACGCCGACAAATAATCGGGAGAATTGGGTAATGATGTTTTTCATGGCAAATATTTAGGGTTTAAATTCTAAATTTTTAAATCCCAAACTCCAATATTAAAGTTGGAATTTGGGATTTTATTTTCTGGAATTTGATTTATTTTATAGGGTTTAAGATTAAAGCAAAAACAGAATAATTAATCATATCCTGATAATTAGCATCGATTCCTTCAGAAACAATTGTTTTTCCTTTATTATCTTCAATCTGTTTAACACGAAGCAATTTCTGCAGAATTAAATCGGTTAAAGAACTTACACGCATATCGCGCCAAGCTTCGCCATAATCATGATTTTTGGCTTCCATTAAATCTTTGGTAAGCTTTACTTTAGCATCATATAATTCAGTTGCTTTTTCAACATCAAGATCCGGCTGATCTACAACACCCAATTCTAACTGAATCAAAGCCATAATAGAATAATTGATGATTCCGATAAATTCTCCTTTTTCATCTTCATCCACTTTGCGGACTTCATTTTCTTGCAAACTTCTAATTCGCTGTGCTTTTATAAAAATTTGATCTGTCAATGATGGCAATCTTAAGATCCTCCAAGCACTGCCGTAATCTTTCATTTTATTGATAAACAAGGTGCGGCAAACCGCTATAACATTATCAAACTCTTGAGAAGTATTCTTCATTTATATGCTGTATATTTGCTAAAATTTCTTCAAAAATAAGGATAATTTTTTTAGAGTTTCAAGTTTAAGGCTCGCTTTGTTTCAAGTTTTTTCTAAACAAAGTGTTAATAGGGATAACTTGAAACGGAAAAATGTTTCAAGTTTCAGGTTTCAAGTTTTACGTTCCAGAACTTGTGCAATCTGAATCAACTTGAAACTTTAAACAAATAAAAACTTGAAACAAATGTTTATTAACTGCAAAGGCGAACTTATAGATTTATCGGTTCCTAAAGTAATGGGAATCCTAAATGTTACGCCAAACTCCTTCTTTGACGGAGGAAAATATAAAAACGAAGACGAGATTATTTCGCAAGTCGGTAAAATGCTTTCTGAAGGCGCAACATTTATCGATATTGGCGCTTATTCGAGCAAGCCAAGTGCCGAATTTGTCTCAGAACAAGAAGAAATTGACCGCATTGTTCCAGCTATAGAATTGATTTTAAAACATTTTCCACAAACGTCACTATCTATTGATACTTTTAGAGCTGAGGTTGCGAAAGCGAGCATAGAAAGTGGTGCAGCAATTATAAACGATATTGCGGCAGGAGAATTGGACGATAAAATGTTTGATGTTATCGCTAAATATAACGTCCCGTACATCATGATGCATATGCGAGGAAATCCGCAGACGATGCAAAGTTTGACACAATATGATGATATTATTAAAGAAATGCTTTTCTATTTTTCTGAGAAAGTGCAACAAGCAAGAAGTTTAGGAATTAACGATTTGATTTTAGATCCAGGTTTTGGTTTTGCCAAAACAACCGATCAAAATTATGAAGTAATGCAGAAAATGGAACTTTTTAATTTGTTGGAATTACCTGTCTTGGCAGGGATTTCAAGAAAATCAATGATTTACAAAACACTTGATATTACGCCACAAGAAGCTTTAAACGGAACAACGTTTCTAAATACAATCGCTTTGACAAAAGGAGCAAAAATTCTTCGTGTGCACGATGTGAAAGAAGCGGTGGAATGTGTTACTTTGTTTAATAAAATGAGTTTCGAATAATATTTAACGATCGTTTTGTCATTCCGAGGAACGAGGAATCACACTCGAAACTCGACAAACATTGGCGAATTTCTGAGAGGAAATACTAGTGTGATTGCTTTGCCAGTTCGCTATCGCTCGTGTCCTCGTTCCTCGGAATGACAAACTTTGTGCTAATTCTCTGTTAAAAAAATAAATACAATGAAATACTTCACTTTAATTATCGCTTTACTTCTTTTCTCCTGCGGAAAAAAAGAAGACGTCTTACTCCCAAAATCAAATGTCTCAATTGTAAAAGATGTGCAAGATCATTCGCCAATTTACATCTTTTTTAAAGTTGAAGGAAAGGACACAATCGCCGATTTAAATCGAAAAAGTGCCATAATTTCGACTAACTGGATTTTTAATATCGATAAACGTCTTCCTTTGAAATTGGTGATTCCTCACGTAATAAAAATGCAGGATAAAAAGCGAAACGAGAAAATGCATCAGAATGAAGAATCTGAAAACTATTATTCTTACGCAGATTCTGTTGGAAAGAATTTAGCTTTTCTGCCTTTTACAAAAGTGTTTTATAAAACGGAAAGACCCAAAATAGGAAATTTTGTAGTTTACTTTAAAAAGGGAAAACAACAGGTTTTTATGGGAAATAAAGAGATAAAAATTTCAGAGATATTAAAGCAATTCTATAGCATAAAGTTTGAGAAAGTGCCAGATTTGGTGTTTTTATTTGATAAGGATATGAGTTATGGAGAATACATTCAATACAAAATCCTATTGCAAAAAGAGGTAACGTATAATCTCGATAGACTACCAGTAGAATTTATTTTTTAATACGTTAACATAAAAAAACTAAAAAGCCTTTCTAATTCAAGAAAGGCTTTTTAGTTTTAAAAGTTTAATAACCACCGCCTCCGCCTCCGCCGTCTCCGCCAGAAGTGCCAGTTTTTGTCAGAGTACCGCTGATTTCTCCATTAGGATAAGCAGTAGTGTGTAAATTAACGTAATAATGATTGGCCATCAGCTCGGTAATTTGCGCGTCAGTAATAGAACCAGATACAGATATTGGAGAGGTTGATACGCTTGCATCAGGAAACGGAATAACAATTGTGCCGTCTGCCGCATGTATATGACCATGTATTGGTGTTAATCCTGAAAAATTTACTTTAAGATCAAACGTCTTGTTGGTTTGATTTAATTTTAGTGTTGCACTGCCTGAAGCTGAAGAAGTTGCGCCTGTAACTGGGGTCAAATTAGCAGTAAATGTCACAATTACTGGTGTTGTGTAATTGTCGTCGTCATTAGAACAAGAAGTTCCAATTAAAAGCAATAGTAGGATTGCCGAAAGGCGAAATAAAGATTTCATAATTATATGCTTTTTAGGTTAGAAGAATATTAAAAAACTATAATTATTAAATTTTATTAAGATTTAATAAATCACTATAAATTTACGATTTTATTTTCAGAAAAAGCTGTTTTATTGTGGTAAAACGCTGTTTTTTAGCTGTTTGTGTTTTGGTGATTTAGGAAGTAAATAGTTTATTGGTGATGATAAGGTTCGTTTCGTAAAATCGTAAAGCCGCGGTACAATTGTTCGATAAAAAACAGACGAACCATTTGATGCGAAAATGTCATTAGCGAAAGCGAAACTTTTCCTTGCGCTTTTTTATAAACCGTTTCAGAAAATCCGTAAGGTCCGCCAATCACAAAAACCAGTGTTTTTATACCGGAATTCATTTTCTTTTGCAGTTCTTCAGAAAATCCAACGCTTGAAAAAGTTTTCCCATTTTCATCCAATAAAATCAATTGATCGGTTGCAGAAAGTTTTGAGAGAATTAATTCGCCTTCTTTTTCCTTTTGCTGGCTTTCAGATAAGTTTTTTACGTTTTTGATGTCGGGAATAATCTCTAAATCAAATTTGATATAAAACGACAAACGTTTGGTATAATCGTCAATCAAAGTTTGAAGCGATTTATTGTCTGTTTTGCCTATTGCGATAAGTTTGATGTTCATTGGTTATTTTTTTTAGCCACGAATTAAACGAATTAGTACGAATTTAATTTAAACACATAGAGACATAGTTTTCTTTGTCTGCAAAAGGCGTTTCACTTATTGCAATGCACATAGCTATGTGTTAAAGCTTGCTTTTTCTCTAATCTTAAAACCGAAACAATTATATCTATGTTTCTATGTGTTTAATTTTTTTACCGCAAAGCAGTTTACGATTTTTTATTTTCAAAAATAGTCTCGAAATGTTCTACAATTGGAAACGGTTCGTAATAATGGTGCAAAATCTTTTTCCATTCCAAATATGCTTCAGAAGTTCTGAAACCTACCGTATGATCTTCAAGTGTATTCCAATCCACTAATAAAAGGTATTTGTTTTCAACTTCAAGACATTTTTCCAAACGATGCCCTAAATAACCATTGATTGAGGAAATGTATTGACTTGCTTTTGCAAAATCAGCTTCAAATTGATTGGCTAATTTTGGTTTTATATATAGAAATGCTGCTTCTAGAATCATATTTAAATGAATTTTATCTGCTTGATTTGCTAAATCTGCGGGAAAAAATTATACTCACGCAGATTTAGCAGATTTGGCTGATTTTATTTTTTTACTAGTTTTTAGAAAACTTCGCTTCAAAAGTTTTAAAACGATTATCTAAATCTTTAATCAATTGTTTTTTAACCGATTCATCTTGAATGAAACTGTAATTGATACTGTTATAAACGTACTTTTTGATCGTTTGATAATTCACATCAGGATATCTTTTTGCCAGTAAAACATATTGCTCTGTCATATTGCTTCTTAAAATTCCCGCATCGTCTGTACTGATTACAATTGGCACATTAAACTCTTTATAAAGCGTAAACGGATGTCTATTTTCTTTTACTTTCAAAATGAATTCGTTACTCACTAAATTGATTTCAATTGGAATATTTTTTTGAGCCATATATTTCAATAAATCATACGAATTGGCTTCGTAAGCAATATCAACTCCGTGACCAATTCTGTTAGCGCCTGCCACATAAATCGCATCGTTGATGTGCCACGTTAATTCTTCTGGCTGAACCAAACCTAAAGTTAATTCACCGGCATGAAGCGTATATTTTACGTCTGGAAATTTAGAATGGCAATATTTGAACATCACCATATGTAACCAGTAATCTTTCATAGAGTTTTCGCCATGTTCTGGAGAAACGATGTTTACACCTGCAGTTAGTTTGCTTTCGCTTGACGAAATGAAAGCAATAACCAGATTTTTAAATAAATCTACAGGTTCCATAAAACGAAGTACAAAGTTTTGATAACGCATCGTGAACTTTTCATCATCAATTTTTAAGTCTTTGTGAAGTTTCGCTAAGAAATTGGTATTGAAATCATCGGCATATTTTTTGGCATCTTTTTTCTGAAGCGATTTGTACAATTCATCCAAAAGTTTTAAAACCGCTTTTTCATCTTTTTGAGTTGAAGCCTGGCGTAATTTGGCGTTAAAATCATTTAAATCAGAAACGTTCATATCACATGGAATAGTCGATAATTGTGTTTCTATATAACTTACGTTTTCGGCAATGGCACGTTTTTTTAATTCGAGCATTCCCTCTGCAAAATGACCTTGAATGGTTGGTTCAAACTTCATAAAAGAATCAAAAAATTGATCATCAGAAGGTACAGAGCCATTATAATCTTTAACAGACCAAGTCTGCATAATTTGCTGTTCGTAGTGCTCTAATTTTCCTTTATTTTTAAGAGATGAAAAGTTTTCCCAGTTTCCGTTTGAAGGTTTGGTTTTAGAAACGGCCATAGTTTCCAGATTCAAATAAAAGTCTTCTGCAATAGCTCTTTCCAAAAGAGGTTCTGCATAAACTGATCCTGAAAAATGATGGTGTAAATCGCCTCCTTTAGGCATTTGTTGAAAGAAAGCTGTTAAGAGAGCTTCATTATTCCTGATTTTTTCTAAATAACTCTCAGCCGATTGAGAAAAGCCGATTTGTGCTATAAAAATACAGAAAAGCGTAATTATTCTTGTCATACTCTAAGATTAAATTACGCGCAAATATACGAGTTTTCGGAGAAATTTGAAAATTTGTTTTCTGTTGCGGTGAGTTTTACCGCAAAGAGCGCTAAGATTTATCGCAAAGTTCGCAAGGTTTTATTCCAAGCTTAACTTAATATAAACGCCAAAGTTCGCAAAGCTTTGTCTAAAAAGCTTTGCGAACTTTGCGTTATTCTTTGTGTGCTTTGCGGTAAAAAAAAAACTTAGAACCTTTAGCATCTCACGAAAAAAGCACATCACGTATTTCTTCCACTTTATCAAAAACACTTTTTGCAAAAGGACAAAGCGGGATAATTTTTAAGTTGTTTGCTCTAGCATAATCAACAGAAGCCATAACTAGTTTTTTGCCGACACCTTTTCCGTTAAAATCTGGACTTACTTCGGTATGATCGATGATGAATTTTGAGTCTCCTGCCCAAGTATACGTCATTTTTCCTGCTTCTTTTCCGTCTTCTACGGCTTCAAAATAGCCTCTTTTTATATCGTTTATTTGTTGAATTTCCATGATAATTATATTAGTGTGGTTTTGATTTCGATTGAATGTGTCAATGTTTTATGAATTGGACAACTGTTTGCAATCGTTTCCAGTCTTTGTCTTTGCGTTTCGTCAACTTCACCGATTACTTCAATTCTTCTGGTAAATGAGGTGCAATTTCGCTCAGAATCTCTTTCGAAATCAATTTTGATATTGATTTCTTCAACATTCCATTGTTTGCGATTAATGTACATTCTTAAAGTAATTAAGGTACAAGAAGCTAATGATGACGCTAAAAGTTCAGTAGGATTTAGACCTAAATTTTTTCCGCCTAAAGATTGTGGTTCATCTGAAATTAAAACATTTCCGCTGGCAGATGTGATTTCCGTTCGATACAGGCGCGTATCTATTTTTGCTGAAAGTGTATCCATAATTATTTAATTCTTGGTTCTGGTAATGGAACAAATTCGGTTTCGCCAGGAACTTTTGGGAAAGTTTGGTTTGCCCAATCCATTTTTGCTTTTTCGATGAGGTTTTTATCAGAAGAAACAAAGTTCCAAAAGATAAAATGTTCTTCAGGAAATGGCTGTCCGCCAAAAAGATAAACCGTAGAATTTTCAGCAATTTCGAACTCGCAAAGCGAAGCTTCAGTTGTAATTAAAATCTGTTTTGGATCGTAAACATGTTCGCCATTTTTAATGCTTCCTTCCAAAATATACAAACCGCTTTCACCAAATAAATGATGTCCGATATTGATTTTTTTAGCTTCTTTACTTTTAATTTCAATAAAGCATAACGGACTGTAAACAGGAACTGGCGATTTTTTGCCAAAAGCTTCACCAGCAATTAATTTATATGAAACACCGTCTTCTTCCCAAGCTGGAATATCATCTGCTTCCACATGCGTGAAATTCGGATCCATTTGTTCCAATTCTTTCGGAAGCGCTACCCAAATCTGCAATCCGTGAAGCATTTTGTCTGAATGTCTTAAATATTCTGGAGTTCTTTCAGAATGAACGATGCCTTTTCCAGCCGTCATCCAGTTTACGGCTCCAGGTTTTATTTCCAATTCTGTTCCTAAACTGTCGCGGTGCATAATGCTTCCTTCGAATAAAAAAGTAAGCGTTGAAAGTCCGATATGCGGATGCGGAGGAACATCCATATTTTCATGGTCACTTAAATGTGCTGGCCCCATATGATCGATAAATACAAATGGCCCAACGGCTCTTTTTTCACGGAAAGGCAATAAACGGCCTACCAAAAAGTTGCCAATATTGGCAGCACGTTCTTCGATTATTAAACTGATATTTGACATTGTTTTATTTGATTTGAAAACAAAATTACAGTAGTTGTGTTTGTCTGTAACTTAATTTAGATTAAGAAACTTGTTTTTGGATTTTTTTTTGAATTATAAAAATAAGAAAAAACGTTGGTTAAGTTTTAGGATATGATTAAATTTAAGTTTAGAAGTCCCAGAGGGACAAAACATTTATAGCAAATAAAATATAACATCACCAAAAGCCCCATCGAGGCGAAATAAATGTCGCTCCGCTGGGGCTTTTTTGCGGTAACTATGATGTTTTCTATAAATATTTTGCTCCGCTGGAGCATGAAAATTAAATTTTTTTTTGTCTAACCAATCAACTGAAATTCCAAAACCTCACTTTCAGTTCCATTAATAATAATCGACAATTGATGCGCTCCAGTATGAAAAACTCTAGTTGTGATTAACTTAAAAGATTGGTTTCTTTCAATTTTGGTTAATTGATTTGGATGATACACCTTTTCACTAATTTTAAAGACTTTTTTTGCTAAATGTCCTTTTGCTTTTTTATAATGAACGGCATATTCTAAACGAACCGTTTTTGGCTCTTCGTTTTTATTATTTAAATGAAATTGAAACCGAAGATAATCACCAATTTTTACAACAGGAGTTTTGATTTCGAAAGAAGAAAGTTCAATATTAGTGCTTTCTAAACCATAATGGCTTAAAATTTCAGGATGACCTTGTTTTAATAAAGTTCGCGAGCCATGCTTGATAATTGCATCTGTTTCTTTGCTGTGGCCTTTCCATTTCGAAGCAATTGCGAGCACAATCTGCGGATTATCTTTAGCAATATCGTTTAAATTATTGGCAACGCTTCTACGGACATATTCTGAAGGATCATTTTTTAAATTCTCCAAAATCGGCAGAATAGAAGAAGGATCTTTCTTTAAAAACGGAATAGCCATTGCCCATGGTAATCTCGGGCGAGAACCTTCGCTTGCTAGACGGCGAACGTGATGATTTTTATGCAATGACCATTTTATCATTTCGTCAATCATTTTCTCTTTATACTTTAAAATGAAAGGGCGAACGGCAAATTCACAGCTTATAAATTGGGTTACAGAAACAAAAGCTTTTTTCGAAGTTTCAAAATCGTCTAAACCGTACATCTCAATATAATCGGCAAAGAAGACGAAAGCCAGATTTCCTTCTGTAAAACTATTTTTCTTTAAACTTTCTATGATTTTATCAATCAATGAAACAGCTTCGGGAAAATTTTGAGGCATAAATTGATGTAACACTACTGTTGTATGTTTCATTCTTTCTTTCCATTCCTTTTGAGCAAAATCGCCTTCATAAATCGCTTCAATAAATTTTTGTTTATTGAATGCTGGATATACTTCGGCAACAGCCTGAGTAAATTTTTCGTAAAAAGTAACGGAGTAAATGTCTTTAATTAAACCCATGATTTTTGTTTGATTGAACTTCAAAGATATTTAATTGAACGCTTATTAAGAGATTAAGTGTTGTTAAGAATTGTAACTTTATTTTTCAGAATATCTTAAGGGTTAAAAAAGAGATATTTAATGTTTTGCATAATTTTTCATGTTATTGGAATTTTCAAATCCATAAAATATATCCTAATTTAGCATTATTATTAAAAACAGAAAAATGATAAGCAAAGTTCAATTTCAAGCAGAATTAAAACTCTTAATAGAAAATGCCATAAGAGAAGATGTCGGACCGGGCGATTATAGTTCGCTTGCGTGTATTCCTGATACAGCTCATGGTCAGGCAAAGCTATTGGTAAAAGATCAGGGAATTATTGCTGGAGTTGAACTTGCCAAAATGATATTCGAATATGTAGATCCGAAACTTAAAGTAAAAACATTTATTGAAGACGGTACGCGTGTAGAATATGGTGAAATTGTTTTTGAAGTTTCTGGCAGCTCGCAATCTATTTTAAAAGCTGAAAGAGTGGTTTTGAATACTATGCAGAGAATGTCTGCAATTGCTACAAAAACCAACCATTTAATGAGCCTTTTGGAAGGAACAAATGCAAAGATTTTGGATACGCGCAAAACAACTCCAAATTTTAGAGTGGCAGAAAAATGGGCTGTAAAAATTGGCGGAGGCGAGAATCATCGATATGCGTTATATGACATGATCATGCTGAAAGACAATCATATTGATTTTGCTGGCGGAATTACACGCGCTATTGCAAAAACTAAAGAATATTTGAAAGAGAATAATCTTGACTTGAAAATTATTGTTGAAGCTCGTGATTTGGATGAAATCAGAGAAATTTTATTGAGCGATGGAGTTCACAGAATCCTGATAGATAACTTTAACTATGAAGATACAAAAACGGCAGTCAATTTGATTGGTTCAAAATGCCAGACAGAATCTTCTGGAAATATCAGCGAAAAAACAGTTCGCGAATATGCTTTATGCGGTGTGAATTATATTTCGTCAGGTGCTTTAACGCATTCTGTCTATAATATGGATTTGAGCCTAAAAGCTTTTTAAAATTTTGATTGTAATTATCTATTTTAAAATCTAAGAAATCTAACATCTAAGAAGTCTAAAAATCTATAAAATATGTCGAAAGAGATAGAAGATCGGATTGAGAAGCTGCCTGTAATACGCAATCTGGCCCGACTTTTTAAAAGAATAAAATTCCCTTGGTTAGAGGGATTTTCTTTGTATGATTTGCTCGAAATGTACTCTTTGGGAATTCTTGAAGGGGCTTTTTCATATCATGCAAGTGCTGTTTCTTTTAGCTTTTTCATGGCATTATTTCCTTTTGCTTTATTTATTTTAAACTTAATTCCGTTTATTCCGATAGATAATTTTCAGGAAGATTTTCTACAGTTTGTGCAGCAGAGTGTACCTCCAAATACATTTGATGCAATTAGTAAAATTATCAGCGATATTTTAAACAATAGTCACTCGGGATTATTATCGTCTGGGTTTTTGCTTTCGATTTTTTTGATGGCAAATGGAATTAATGGGATTTTGAGTGGTTTTGAATCTTCAAAACATGTTTTTGATAAACGCGGATTTTTTAAGCAGTATCTCGTTGCCTTAGCGATTTCTCTTGTAATGACGGTTATTCTGTTTGTGACAGTAGCTACAATTGTAGTTTTTGAGGTTTTCATTCAAAAAACCATTATTCAAGATGTGCTGAGTGATCGTATTCCGCTGATTATTTTAGGACGATATTTATTCGTTATCTTAATGATTTTGATAACATCTTCAATATTATTGCGTTATGGAACAAAGCAGTATAATAAAGTACCTTTTATTAGTATTGGTTCTGTTTTTACCACGGTCTTAATTGTTATATCTTCATTCTTTTTTGGGATTTGGGTTATAAAATTTTCAAAATACAACGAACTTTATGGTTCAATTGGGACATTATTAATTCTAATGTTTTATATTTGGATAAACTGTATGATTCTGCTTTTAGGGTTCGAATTGAATGCTTCTATCAGAAAATTAAAACAAAAAAAAGAAAAATAATATGAAAAATTTGATGCTAACTATCGGAGTGTTCTTCTTTGCCCTAACCATGCAAAGTCAAAGTGTAATTGGAAAATGGAAGACAATTGACGATGAAACTGGCGAAGCAAAATCGATTGTTGAGATTTACGAGAAATCAGGAAAAATATATGGCAAGGTAGTGGATATACTTCGTGAAGGCCACAAGAAAGATGTTTGTGTAAAATGTGATGGTGCCGAAAAAAACAAACCCATTTTAGGAATGGTTATTATAAACGGACTTAAAAAGGATGGTTCTGAATATAACGGAGGGACAATTTTGGATCCTACAAGTGGTAAAAAATACAAATGTTATGTTACTTTAGAATCTGCCGATAAATTGAAACTACGAGGTTATGTTGGGATTTCTTTAATGGGTAGAACACAATATTGGACTAGAGTAAAAAGCTAATTAAAATCTAATGCGAAAATTAACTTCGATAATTTTATTCTTAGTCGCAGTTTCAAATAATTTTGGACAATCTAAGAATTCGCCATTACCAATAAGTCATCTAACAGGTGACTTTTATGTTTATAAAACATTTCATGATTACAACGGAACACTGATTTCTGCCAATGCCATGTATCTAGTTACAGATAAAGGTGTTGTGCTTTTTGATGCGCCTTGGGATAAAACGCAGTTTCAACCTTTGCTCGACAGTATAAAAGCAAAACATAATAAAGACGTTATAATGCTTTTTGGTACGCATTCTCATGATGATCGTGCAGGAGGATTTGATTTTTATAGAAAAAATGGAATTAAAACCTATTCAGGTAAATTAACCGACGATATTCTGAAAAGCAAAAATGAACCAAGAGCGGAGTTTGTAATTCCAAATGATACTACTTTTACTGTCGGACAATATAAGTTTGAAGTCTATTATCCAGGAAAAGGACATGCGCCAGATAATATCGTAGTGTGGTTTGGAAAAGATAAAATTCTTTATGGTGGATGTTTTATAAAAAGCGCTGAAGCGAAAGATTTAGGCTATTTAGGAGATGCTGATGTCAAAGAATGGGAGAAATCAATCAAGAAAGTTCAATTAAAGTTTAAAAATCCAAAGTATGTTATTCCGGGACATGATGGCGGAACAACCAATAAATCAATAGATCATACTTTAAAATTGGTTAAGGAGTATTTGGCTCAAAATTCTACCGAAAAAAAGTAACTTTGCATTCATATCTATAGTACATGTTTTTTATCGAAGTTATTTTACCACTTTCCTTAGCAAAAACCTTTACATATCGTGTTTCTGAGGCTGAATTCCATTTTATAAAAAAAGGAATGCGGGTTGCGGTACCTTTTGGTAAAAGTAAAATATATACGGCGCTCGTTTTGGATGTTCATGAAAATGCACCAACATTGTATGAGGCTAAAGAAATTCATCAGATTTTGGATGAAAAACCAATTGCGACCGAAATCCAGATTAAACACTGGCTTTGGGTTGCAAATTATTATATGTGCGGTATTGGAGACGTGTATCGCGGAGCTTTTCCAAGCGGATTACTGTTAGAAAGTGAAACCATTATTTCGCATAAACCTGATGTTGTTGTAAATGATAGCGAACTTTCTGATGATGAGTTTTTGATTTATGAAGCTTTGCATCATCAGAGTTCACTGAAGATTCAGGAAATTGTTTCAATTTTAAATAAAAAGAATATACTTCCAATTTTGCAGAAATTGATTGCGAAGGATATTATTTTTTTGGATGAAGAAATAAAAGAAACCTACAAGCCAAAATTGGTTCGGTATGTAAAATTACATTCTAAATACGAATCGGATAATGGTTTGGAAGAATTGCTGACGGTGCTGAAAAATGCTAATAAGCAAAAAGAAATCGTTTTGGCTTATTTTCAAATCAGTGCCTCAGAAAAAAAGCCAATTACAGTAAAGAAGCTTACTGAAATTTCAAATGCAGGCTCAGCAGCTGTAAAATCTTTGATTGAAAAAGAAATATTTGAAGAATATTATTTGCAGCATGACCGTGTTGCATTTGATGGAGAAAAAACGGAAAAGGAATTGCAGTTGAGCCAAGCGCAAGAAAAAGCTTTTTCTGAGATCAAAAACAGCTTTTTAGAGAAAGAAGTTTGCTTGCTGCATGGTGTAACTTCGAGCGGCAAGACTGAGATTTATATTAAGTTAATAGAAGAATATCTGCATACAGGAAAACAGGTTTTGTATCTCTTGCCTGAAATTGCACTTACCACACAACTCGTTTCGAGACTACGTCTTCATTTTGGCGATAAAGTAGCTGTTTTTCATTCAAAATACAGCAATAATGAAAGAGTTGAGGTTTGGAGGCAAACGCTTGAGAATTCGCCTAAAGCACAAATTGTAATAGGAGCGAGATCGGCTTTATTCTTGCCATTTAATGATTTAGGGTTATTAATTGTTGACGAAGAGCATGAGCAGACTTTCAAACAGACTGATCCTGCGCCCAGATATCATGCGAGAGATGCGGCTATAGTTTTGGCTAATTTTCATAAAGCTAAAGTTTTATTAGGCTCAGCAACGCCTAGCATCGAAACTTATTTTAACACTCAAAATGACAAATACGGATTGGTAACTCTTTCCGAACGTTATAAAAATGTTCGTTTGCCTGAAGTCGTTTTGGTAGATATAAAAGACAAGCATTTCAGAAAAAGAATGACAGGGCATTTTAGCGATCTTTTAATTGAAGAAATTGCAGAATCATTGTCATTGGGCGAACAAGTTATTTTATTTCAAAATAGAAGAGGATATTCGCCTATAATTGAATGTTTGACTTGTGGGCATGTTCCGCATTGCCAGCAGTGCGATGTTAGTTTGACGTATCATAAACACAAAAATCAGCTTCGTTGCCATTACTGCGGTTATTCGATTGCAAAACCTACAAATTGCCACAGCTGTTCAAGTATTGATTTGACTACAAAAGGATTTGGGACAGAGCAAATTGAACAGGAATTGTCTTCACTTTTTCCAAAAGCTAAAACAGCCAGGATGGATCAAGATACTACTCGAGGCAAGTTCGGTTTCGAAAAAATAATAGATACATTTAAAAATCGTGAAATTGATATTTTAGTCGGTACACAAATGCTAGCCAAAGGACTTGATTTTGATAATGTTGGTTTGGTTGGAATAATGAACGCCGATAATATGCTTCACCATCCCGATTTTAGGGCTTTTGAGCGTAGTTTCCAGATGATGACTCAGGTTGCAGGAAGAGCAGGAAGATCTGAAAAACAAGGGAAGGTTGTCATCCAGACTTATAACCCTAATCATAATACAATTCAGCAGGTTACAAACCATAATTATATAGGTATGTATAAAGAGCAATTGTATGACAGACAAATCTATAGATATCCACCTTATTTCAGAATTATAAAACTTACGCTAAAACACAAAGATTTCGACAAACTGAAAGAGGGGGCAATGTGGCTGTATCAGGTTTTGAGCCAGAATTTAGGAATGCCGGTTTTAGGGCCAGAAGAACCTGCTATAAGCAGAATACGAAATGAATATATCAGAACTATTTTGATTAAGATTCCGCAAAATCTTCACTTAGGAAACACAAAAAAAACTATTCAGAAAATGCTGAATAGTTTTGAAGCTGTGGCCCAATACAGGGCTATAAAAGTTGTGATTAATGTAGATTTCTATTAAATAGCAGTTAAGAAGAAGTTGAGAGTGCTTTTACTAAATCTTCTTTTTTGTTGCGGCTTAATGGTATTTTGGTAATTCCTATTTCGGCAAATTTGCTGTTAAAACGCTCAACCTTATCTATATTAATAATATATGATTTGTGAACACGGATAAATTTGTCTTTCGATAAATCATTTTCAAAAGATTTCATGGTAGAAAGAACCAGATTGCTGTCATCCTCGGTTACTACTCTCACGTAATCTCCAAAAGCTTCAATCCATTTTATTTTTGAAGTGAAGATTTTAAGTTTTTTTAGATTACTTTTGATAAATATATGCTCGCCTTCTTCTTCTTTGATGTCTTTTTTGAGCAGATGCATATCGATTGCTCTTTTTACAGAGGCGTTAAAGCGATCTACTGCAATTGGTTTTTGAAGATAGTCGGTAGCGTCATAGTCGAAAGCTTTTAAAGCGTATTCGGCTTTAGATGTGATAAATATAATCTGCGGTTTTGATTTTAGTCCGTCAAGGAAATCAAAGCCGTTAATAACTGGCATTTCTATATCAAGAAATATTAAATCGATATTATTTAATGAGATACAACTTTTTGCTTCAATTGCATTAGAAAAATCCCCGATTAAATGCAAGCCTGGGTGATTATTAACCAATTTGGCAATAATTGTCCTTTGTATAGAACTATCATCTACAACAACACAGTTTAGTTTCATAACATTTAAATTTAGAATAAATTCAGGATAGCAGTAGTAAATGTATTATTTTTTTGTAAAAAAAACTAAAGTTGAGGCATCTTTTTTGCATTACGACGAATAAAAGAAAAAAAATGTTGCATATATAAATTAAATGCTTACTTTTGCACCCAATTTTAACAAATAAATTTTTTATTTATGAATCATTATGAAACTGTTTTCATTTTAAATCCCGTTTTATCTGAGGTTCAGGTGAAGGAAACAGTAACGAAATTTGAAGAATTTCTTACTAGTAGAGGAGCTGAAATGGTATCGAAAGAGGATTGGGGTCTTAAAAAAATGGCTTACGAAATCCAAAACAAAAAAAGTGGTTTTTATCACTTATTCGAATTCAAAGTTCCAGGAGAAGTTCTACTTGCTTTTGAAACTGAATTTAGACGTGACGAAAGAGTTATGCGTTTCTTAACTGTAAGTTTAGATAAACATGCTATTGCGTGGGCGGAAAGAAGAAGAGCAAAATTAAAATCTACTAAAGCGTAATTATTATGTCTACAATTGAGCAATCTGCAAAAGGAAAAAAAGACGGAGATATCAGATATTTAACGCCTTTAAACATTGAAACTAACAAAACTAAAAAGTATTGCCGTTTCAAAAAATCTGGAATCAAATATATCGATTATAAAGATGCTGATTTCTTATTGAAATTCGTTAATGAGCAAGGAAAAATTCTTCCTCGTCGTTTAACTGGAACTTCATTAAAATACCAAAGAAAAGTTTCTGTAGCTGTAAAAAGAGCTCGTCACTTAGCTTTAATGCCATACGTGGCCGATTTATTAAAATAGTATAAAAATCTAGTCGCTGGTTTCTGTTAGAACAGAACCTAACTTCTAAAATATAAGGACAACAACATGGAAATTATTTTAAAACAAGACGTACAGAACTTAGGATTTAAAGATGATGTAGTATCTGTAAAACCTGGTTACGGACGTAACTTTTTAATTCCTCAAGGTTTTGCTACTTTAGCAACACCTTCTGCTAAAAAAGTTTTAGCTGAAAACCTAAAACAAAGAGCACACAAAGAAGCTAAAATTGTTGCTGATGCAAAAGCGTTAGCAGAAACAATTAAAGCTCTTGAAATTAAAATTTCTGCAAAAGCTGGTGGAGAGAAACTTTTTGGTTCTATCACAAACATCGACATTGCTGAAGCTTTAGAAAAATCTGGAAACGTTATCGACAGAAAATTCATCACTAGTGGTATCGTAAAACGTATTGGAAAATACAATGCAAGTATCCGTTTACACAGAGATGTAATTGTTGAGTTACCATACGAAATTGTTGCTGAAAAGTAATAGTTTTAAAACCTATATTAAAATCCCGATGTAAATCGGGATTTTTTTTGTTTAAAAAAAAACTGACACTAACAATTAGATTTATGGCTGAGGCTTAGAGCTTGCAGCGTAAAGTTTAAAACTTAAAGGGAAATGAAATACGCGAGATTAACAAAAGAGCAGTTTGATGAATTACATGCTGAATTTGCAAGTTTTTTGGCTACACAAGCAATAGATAGAAAGGAGTGGGAAGAACTTAAAGTTAATAAACCAGAAGTTGCAGAACAGGAACTTGATGTTTTTTCAGATTTGATCTGGGAAGGCGTATTGACTAGAGCAGAATATTTGGAGCACTTTTCTAAGAATCATATCTTTTTATTTCATTGTTTTGATACCTACATTCAATCTATTGTTTTAAAATCATTTTCTCCTGAAGTTGATTTTTTAACTAAAGACGGACTTCAATGGTTGAGTGATAATATGTTTACTGACAATATTGAAATGAAGGTAGGGAAGAAGGTGTTTACAGAGGAACGAAATTCTTCAATTTTTGAATTGATTAAACAAGGTGCTTTTTTAAGTGACGGTCAATTATTTAATCAAATTAATACCATTATCGAATCTTAATTCTAGTTTTTTTGAAAACGTCTAAATGGCAATCAATTCACAAATAATTGTTTGCCATTTTTTATTTTTTAACTTTTGTTTAATGTTTTTGTTAATTTTGACCCCGTATTTCTACGTGATTATTTCTAATCTTTCAATATATTGAAAAAAGAACTTTTTTTTTGGGGTAAATTACTTAAATGAACTCTTTAACAGACAATTTCGCCTTTAAAATCTGTTAAATATGTAGGATTTTACTTTATTTATATCGATTTAACATATTTTGTTTATTATTTTATCTAGTGAATAAACAGCATAGAAATTATGTTAAATGTAGCGATTTTTCTAATGTTTTGCGTCGTCCAGAGTTTTCGAATTAAAGATTTAAGAATAAATTATAAGAATTTTAGGCTTGTTTTATGTTTTTGTTTTTCCTAATTTTAGATAACAAAAGTTAAACAAAGTTTTTCTTTTGGTTTCTAAACATACAGGTAAAATTATTTTACTAATTGTTGAGATTGAAATTAGAACAATTAAATAATAACTTAATAAGTCTGCTTATGGAATTGACAATTACTTTCTTTATCAAATTTACTTTAGTTGTTTACCTTATTTTAGCTTTATTTTTTACTCTATTAAGCTTACTTCGTCTCAACGATAATTTTAATCGTTATAATATATTTAGTTTTTTGTCAAAACGTTTACCTTTTGGTTTGCTGTCTTATAATTACCCCATTGGGTGTGCTAATTGTAAGGAGTAATAATTTTATTGGATATAATGAAGATTCTAATCTAGCCTTGTAGCTTGATATTTTTAGGAATGACTAATCAACCTTCTCTAAAAAATGAATTGACTATATAGAATTCCCCAGTTCTACTTCGACTAAGAAATTTTCGTAATGAAAATTTGACCTACAACAAATCACTCCTCTGGGAAAACTGACAACAATCATTTTTCCTGAAAATGCAGAACTTATTTTGTCTCAGAGAGATCGAATTTGTTCTCCGGTATATTTTGGTATGCCGAACTCAGCATATTTTTTTTACTAAAACAGAGTTTGACAGCTTTTTTACAAGTTGCTGTATTTTGTTTTAACTGTTTGATTTTTAATTGATTGTTTAATTGCTTAAGTGCTTGCACTTATTGCAAGAGGTGTTTTATTGTCCATTTTCTAATCTTCCAAATTATGAAAAAAAAATTTACTTTTTGTAATCTCTTTCAAAAGAGATTATTGGGACTTTTAACTTTATTCTTTATATGTACTCATGCATTCTCTCAGACTATTTGTAGACCTGTGTCTCAGACAAATAGTACGGGAGGAGGACTTTTATGTATAGGAGTAGATGTTAATAGTCCAGCCAATGCTTATGATAGTGCTGGCTTATCAACTTATGCAACTCTAACAAATGGTGTTGGATTGCTAGGATGTTTCGCCGAAGAAACAATGACTTTGAACCAAACGGCACGAGCCGGTGACCAAATTGCTATTTACTTTGGTACGGGTAATGGTTTGCTTGATTTAAGTTTACTGTCAAATGCTTCGCTTCAAGCGAAAAATTCTGGAACAAATGTAGGTTCAAGTGTGGCTTTAAACAGTCCGCTTTTGAATTTAAACTTACTAAATGGCAATACTGTTGCTGTTGCAAAGTTTCCGATAACAGGCGATACCAACCAAATTCAAGTACAGGTTGGAGGTTTAGTAAGTCTCTTGGTAAATTTAAGAATTTATGATGTTAGATTAGAATTTGCACAGCCAACTGTAACAGGTGGTTTATCACAGACAGTTTGCGCTGGAGCTCCAACAACTCTTACCGCAACACCTGCGGCAGGCACTACATTAGCATGGTATAGCTCTGAATCTTCTACAACAGCTTTGGCGGTAGGAAATACGTATACAACTCCTGCCTTAACAGCAAATACGACATATTATATAGGAATAACTAGAGCAGCAGGGTGCGAAGGTAATGTTCGTGTACCTGTTGTTTTAAATGTTTCTAATCCGGTTGCACCTGCAATTAGTAACACAGGACTTACCGTTTGTTCTACAGGATCTACACAGCAGACTACTTTGTCAGTTGTAAATGCTGTTCCAGGAACAACTTATTCTTGGTATGCTACTTCAAGTGGAGGGACTGCATTAGCAACAGGTACGACTTATTCGCCAACTGTTCCTTTAGGAACTACTCCATTTTTTGTGGAAGGTTCAATAGGAAGCTGCATTAGTCCAACTCGTACTCAGGTTAATGTTGTTTCTACAGCTGTTCCAGCTACACCAACAGTTTTGACACAAAGTGTAACAATACAATCTGGTCAGAATGCAACTTTAAACGCAACAACTTCAGAAGTTGGGGCACAATTAAATTGGTATGAAACGGCTACTGGCGGAACTGCTGTTGCGACCAATACAGCCACTTTTACGACGCCAATTTTAACGACTACTAAAACCTATTATGTTGAAGCGCAAAGTCCAAATGGAAATTGTGTCAGTGCAACTAGAGTACCGGTTACTGTAACGGTTCAGCCAGCTTCACTTATGGGCTGTCTTGAAGCAGGAAGTCAGCAGATTACTCAAAACGGTTTGTGTTTATTATGTAGTTCTACAAATCCAAATTTTTCTGTAGATGGAAATACGGCAACTGCAACCCGATTAACTGTACCAGTTGGGTTAGTAAACGGGTATATTCAGCAGACATTACAATTTAATAATCCTGGAAAAGCAGGAGACATTGTTGATGTTGAATTAGAATTGCCAAGCGGTTTAGCTGATGTACAATTATTAAGCGCAGTTAGTTTAGCAACATATAATGGACTAACTTATAATAACGATCGAGTTGCTATAAATAATCCTCTTATTACTTTACAATTATTAAGTGGCAATAGATTTAGAGCAAGTGTTACGGCAGGAGCCAATTTTGATCGAGTAGAAATTCGATTAGGAGGATTGGCAACAGTTTTGACAAGTGTAGATATTTATCAGGCAGCATATAGATATAAGGCACCTACGATTACTGGAGATACAACTATTTGCAGTGGATCAAGTACAACGTTGACAGCTGCTCTTGCAGTAGGAGAAACTGTAAATTGGTATAGTGCTGCTACAGGAGGGACTTCGCTAGCTTCTACAGCTGCATTTACAACTCCTGCTTTAACTACACCAACGACTTATTATGTTGAGGTTACAAGAAATGGTTGTGTGAATAGCGAAAGAAATCCAATTCAAGTATTAATAGATAATCCTGTATTGCCTACTGTTACTGCTTCACCTACAACTATTTGTAGCGGTCAGACTACGACTTTAACTGTTCAGGCACCTGTTGCAGGTACTACATATAATTGGTACGATGCTGCTACAGGCGGTACTTTACTATTTACAGGTAATGCTTTTACGACTCCTGTATTAACTGTAAATACATCTTATTTTGTAGAAGCTGCTATCGGTGCATGTACAACTCCAACACGCACAACAGTAAATTTGACTGTTAGTCCAATACCTGCAACACCGACTTTTACAGCATCTAATGTAATTATTCAGTCTGGTCAGAGTGCTACATTGACGATTGCGAATCCAGATTCTGGAGTACGATATAATTGGTATGATGCGGCAACAAATGGAAATCTAGTAGCTAGTAATGTTACTTCCTTTACGACTCCAATATTAACAAGTAATCAAACTTATTATGTAGAGGCTTCTGATTTAACAACTGATTGCCCTAATACAGCAAGAGGAGTGGTTACGGTTACGGTAATAGCTAATGCTAGTACTTGTTTGCAGGCTAATTCTCAAGTATCATCAAATGATGGTATATTATGTGTATTATGTGCGCCTACAGACCCAAATAATGCCGTTGATGGTGATATTACTACTTTCTCACAGCTTAGTGTACCAGTTGGTGTGGGGGCTTACTTACAGCAACAATTGATTTTTCCAAATCCAGGTTTGGCAGGAGATATCATCGATGTTGATTTAGAAGTTCCAGGAGGGCTTTTAGATATAGGGGCATTATCTAATGTTACTCTTGCCACTTATAATGGTGCCACTTATAATAATGACAGAACAGCGGTAAATGGTGGTTTATTAAACATTCAATTATTATCTGGAAATAAATTTAAAGCTAGTTTCACAGCAACAGCGGCGTTTGACCGTATAGAAGTGCGATTGGGAGGTACTGCAACTTTATTAAGTAATTTATATATTTATCAAGCGGCTTATAGATATCCAAATGCTACAATTACTGGAGCTGCAGCACCAATTTGTGCTGGTCAGACAGCTAATTTATCTGCAACTTCAGGGGGAGGAGAAACTTTTGTATGGTATGATGCTCCAACAGGAGGAAATATTGTAACAGTATCTCCAACAGCAGCTCTATCAGCTACCACTACTTATTATTTAGAGGCAACTCGCGGAACTTGTATAAATAGCTTACGTCAAGCTGTGACAGTTAATGTTTTGCCAATACCGACTGCAGCAGATATTGTAATTACAAGTCCAGTTGAAGCGACTTGTACAGGAGAGGCGGTTTTAACCCCATCTTCTGCTATTGCAGGCGTTCAGTTCAAATATTATACAGATCAAAATAAAACTACAGAAATAGTAGACGGAAGTGTCATTGGCGGAGTAACATTCGTAAAAGATGCTCTTACAGGCGCTCTTTCATTAAGCGGTTTAACTGCTGCTGGAGCTCCTTATAATTATTATATCTCTGCATTAAATGGTGGTACTTGTGAAAACGTGAATGGAGATTTAAAACAAGTAACGGTTAATTTCCCTTCAACAACTCCTTTAACTGTTATTAGTACTCCATTGCAAGCTTGTGGAAGTGCTAATTTGGTAAATGCAATCACTAATTTTGATTCGACAGGAGCCACTACTTATACTTTTTACGATCCTTCAAATAATGTTATAACTGCCGATGCGGCTGCAAATATAACAGTAAGCGGAGTTTACTCTATAGAAGCACAAAGTGCAACAAGCACTTGTCCTTCAGCTAAACAATCTGTAACGGTAACAATTAATGCTCAACCAAGTTTGACAGTAACTACTCCGCAAGAATCTGTAAACGTTGGAACGGATGTTCCATTAAATGCAGTTTCTACGGGGACAATTACATGGTTTGATCCGCAAGGAAATCCAATTGCTGGACCTCCATTTACAACTGGCCCATTAAATATTCCGGGAATTTATACTTATACAGCTGTTGCAAGTGACGGAATTTGTACTACAACTGCAACTAAAATAATCAATGTAATTGACCTTACAAGCTGTCAAAACTTAACAGAACGAGTTTATGCTTCTGCACAATCTCAAGGTTCTATAATCACTGGAGGTGTTTCAAACGGTGCGAATGCAGTTGACGGAAATCCTCAGACATTCTCAACAATTACTACAGGTTTAGGACTTTTGGGAGTTGGTACAACATGGCAGAATTTAACTTGGTCTTCTCCTATTGCTAAAGGTACTCCAGTAACAGTAAAATTAGGTTCTGAATATAGTTTATTGGCTGTTGGCCAGAATTTATCAGTAGTTGGAACTATTGGAGGAACTCCTATCGGCGCAATGCAGCCTGTTTCTGGGTCATTGTTAAATCTGATTTCAGGAGATAATACATATGAATTTACTTTTGTTCCTTCAGATGCATCTGGACCACAAGATTATGATGGTATTCGTATTCAATCAGCCTCACTTTTAAGTGTTGCTCAAAATACAAAAGTATTTGATGCTCATTATAATAAACCTGTTACAGCAGTAACTTGTACTTCAGGAGATATTCAGGATATTTTTTATGGTGCAACAGATTTAGGAATCGGAGCAGCAACTGCATTGGTAGGAGTAAGTGATGCTTGGAATATTGCTGACAATGATGTGACTACTTTTGCAACAATGTATAGCGGAGCAGGAGTCTTAGCGGCTGCAGATTTAACAGCGCAATTTAAAACACCTTCTGTTCTTAGTGATACTTTAAGAATTGTGATTTCTAAACCGGGAACTCTTTTAAGTGTTAATGCACTTACAGGGTTTTCAATTCAGCGCTATTTAGGAAATGTGGCAGTTGGTGCTCCAATTCAAAATACAAGTACATTGTTGAGTGTAAAATTATTGCCTGGGAATTCTTTGGCAATGGTATTAGTATCTTCTCCAACAGAAATTTACGATAGAGTTAGAATTCGTTTAGGAGGTGTTGCAGGTGTACTAGATTTCTTAAGAGTTCATACTGTAGAAAGAACAGCCAATACAACTGTCATTGGAGCAGATCCGCAGAATAAAATAACGGTCTGTCCAGGATCTGATATTACGCTTCAAATACCCGAAGTGGCTTGCTCTACTTATCGATGGTACGATGCAGAAATAGGAGGAAATTTGGTTGCAAGCGGACCGACTTTTACGGTGCCAGATAATTTAACTGCAGGAATCTACAGATATTATGTGCAGCCGGTACGCTATGGTTGTGAAAATTACGCAAGAGGAGAAGTTACTGTTGAAGTGAAAGCTTCTGCTCCATTAAATGCTTTAACAGATATTACTTTGAATGGAGGAACAGCAACATCAATTTGTTCTGCTTCTGGAACTGTAACTTTAGCGACAAGCTTAAGCGGAACGCCAGTTTTAACAAATCCTGTTTACCACTGGTATCGTTTTGATGGAACGACCAGCCAGTTAATCCCAGGTGAAACGACTGCACAATTGGTAGTAAACGGATTGGCTCCTGGAACTTATACTTATTTTGTTGGAGTGAGTTCAGATGAATTGTGTGAAACTGCAGCTGCGGACAGAAAACAAATTACATTCACTATTTTGCCTCCTTCAACAGTAAACGATATTACAGTTGACGATGTAACAGTTTGTAATGGTGTTCCGGCATCTTTAACTCCGTCAGCACCAACATTAACTAGTCCAGTATTCACTTGGTACTTAGAAGCTAATAAAACACAGCCAATTACAAATGGAGCTGTAATAGCAGGAGTTACTTATGCTATAGATGCTGCAGGTGTATTAACCGCTACAGGTTTAACAAAAGCGGTAAGTCCGATAACGTATTATGTAGCTGTTGCTAGCACTAATACCTGCGAAAATTTAGCAGGAACATTGCAAGATGCGGTAATTATTATTAGTGATCCAAATACGCCAACAACTACAAATAGTACTCAGAATTTCTGTTTGTCTTCTGCGTCTACAGTTGCAAATATTCAAGTAAATGAAAGCAATGTGATTTGGTACGATGCAGCAGTAGGAGGAAACGTAATTGCTTCAACTACTCCATTAGTAAGCAGAATTTATTATGGAGCAGCAACTGATGCGGTTACTGGCTGTGAAAGCTCTGTAAGATTGGAAGTAACAGTAAATGTAAACGATCCAGGAACTCCGACTTTAGTAACTGCAGGAGTGCAAAATTTCTGTCAGGAAGATCAGCCAACATTTGCAAGCGTTCAGTTTAATGAAGCAAACATCGTTTGGTATACGGCATTAACAGGCGGAACATTGATTCCATCTACTACAGCTCTGACAACAGGCCAGTATTTTGCGGCAATCTCAGATCCGACAACAGGCTGCGAGAGCGCCACAAGATTGACAGTCGATGTGATTGTAAACGATCCGGGAACACCGACACTGGTGACTGCGGGAACACAAAACTTCTGTCTGGCAAATGCACCGACATTTGCAAGCGTTCAGTTTAATGAAACTAATATCGTTTGGTATACAGCAATAACAGGCGGAACAGTTATAGCTCCAGCAACAGCTTTGACAACAGGCCAGTATTTTGCGGCAATCTCAGATCCGACAACAGGCTGCGAGAGCGCCACAAGATTGACGGTCGATGTTATTGTAAATGATCCGGGGACACCAACATTGGTGACTGCGGGAACACAAAACTTCTGTCTGGCAAATGCACCGACATTTGCAAGCATTCAGTTTAATGAAACTAGTATCGTTTGGTATACAGCAATAACAGGCGGAACAGTACTTGCTCCAACAACAGCTTTGACAACAGGCCAGTATTTTGCGTCAATCTCAGATCCGACAACAGGCTGCGAGAGCGCTACGAGATTAACAGTTGATGTGATTGTAAGCGATCCGGGTACGCCAACATTGGTGACTGCAGGAACTCAAAACTTCTGTCTGGCAAATGCACCGACATTTGCAAGCGTTCAGTTTAATGAATCGAACATCGTTTGGTATACAGCTATAACAGGCGGAACAGTGATTGCGCCAGCAACAGCTTTAACAACAGGCCAGTATTTTGCGTCAATCTCAGATCCGACAACAGGCTGCGAGAGCGCCACAAGATTGACGGTTGATGTGATTGTAAACGATCCGGGAACACCGACACTGGTGACTGCAGGAACACAAAGTTTCTGTAAAGAAGATCTTCCAACATTTGCGAGCGTTCAGTTTAATGAATCGAACATAGTTTGGTATACGGCATTAACAGGCGGAACATTGATTCCATCTGCTACAGCTCTGACAACAGGCCAGTATTTTGCTGCAATCTCAGATCCGACAACAGGCTGTGAGAGCGCTATAAGATTGACGGTCGATGTGATTGTAAATGATCCGGGTACGCCAACATTGGTGACAGCGGGAACGCAAAACTTCTGTCTGGCAAATGCGCCGACATTTGCAAGCGTTCAGTTTAATGAATCGAACATCGTTTGGTATACGGCATTAACAGGCGGAACATTGATTCCATCTACTACAGCTCTGACAACAGGCCAGTATTTTGCAGCGATTAGCGATCAGACAACAGGCTGCGAGAGCGCTACAAGATTGACGGTCGATGTGATTGTAAATGATCCTGGAACACCAACATTGGTGACTGCTGGAACTCAAAACTTCTGTCTGGCAAATGCACCGACATTTGCAAGCGTTCAGTTTAATGAATCGAACATCGTTTGGTATACAGCAATAACAGGGGGAACAGTGATTGCGCCAACAACAGCTTTGACAACAGGCCAATATTTTGCGGCAATCTCAGATCCGACAACAGGCTGCGAGAGCGTTTCAAGATTGACGGTTGATGTGATTGTAAGCGATCCGGGTACGCCAACACTGGTGACAGCGGGAACTCAAAACTTCTGTCTGGCAAATGCACCGACATTTGCGGGCGTTCAGTTTAATGAATCGAACATCGTTTGGTATACAGCTATAACAGGCGGAACAGTAATTGCGCCGACAACAGCCTTAACAACAGGCCAGTATTTTGCAGTCATCTCAGATCCAACAACAGGCTGCGAGAGCGCTACAAGATTGACAGTTGATGTGATTGTAAATGATCCAGGAACGCCGACATTGGTGACAGCGGGAACGCAAAACTTCTGTCTGGCAAATGCTCCGACATTTGCAAGCATTCAGACAAACGAGACTAATATTGTCTGGTATACAGCAATAACAGGCGGAACAGTTATAGCTCCAACAACAGCTTTGACAACAGGCCAGTATTTTGCGGCAATCTCAGATCCGACAACAGGCTGCGAGAGCGCTGTAAGATTGACGGTTGGTGTGATTGTAAGCGATCCGGGTACGCCAACACTGGTGACTGCTGGAACTCAAAACTTCTGTGTGGCAAATGCTCCGACATTTGCGAGCGTTCAGTTTAATGAAACTAATATCGTTTGGTATACAGCTTCAACAGGCGGAACAGTAATTGCTCCAACAACAGCCTTGACAACAGGACAGTATTTTGCGTCAATCTCAGATCCGACAACAGGCTGTGAAAGTGCTTCAAGATTAACTGTTAACATAACTGTGTCAGATCCTGCAACACCAACAACAAACGCTTCGGCACAAACTTTTTGTACAGGAGCAAATCCGACAGTGGCTAATATTCAAGTGAATGAAAGCAATGTAGTTTGGTATACAACTCAAACGGGAGGAACAACTTTAGCTTCTACAGCTGCGCTAACTACGCAAACTTATTTTGGAGCAATTAAGGATCCGGTAACAGGATGCGAAAGCAGTATAAGATTACAAGTAGCTGTAACGGTTGGTAATACAATAAACCCAACAACAAACAATACAGCGCAGACTTTTTGTTCTGCAAACTCTCCGACAATTGCAAATATTCAAGTAAACGAAAGCAATGTAACATGGTATACAGCTGCAACTGGAGGAACAGCAATTCCTGCAGGAACGGCTCTTACTTCTGGAATATATTTTGGAAATATTGTTGATCCAGCAGGTTGCGAAAGCTCAACTCGTCTTCTGGTAACAGTAACAGTAGCCGATCCAAGTCCAACACCGACGACAGCTAATACAACTCAAAACTTCTGTACTTTAAATTCGCCAACTGTGGCAAATATTCAAGTAAACGAAGCAAATGTTGTTTGGTATAGCACAGCAACAGGAGGAACAGCAATTCCGCCAACAACAGCGCTTGTTACAGGCACCTATTATGGAGCAGTTTCAAGTGCTATAGGTTGCGAAAATCCAGTAAGATTGGCTGTTACGGTAAATGTAAATTCACCAAGTGTAATTACAACACCAAGAACAACACAGACATTCTGTTTATCTGCTTTGCCAACATTAGCTAATATTTTGGTAAACGAACCAAATGTGGTTTGGTATGCGTCTGCAACTGGTGGAACTCCATTAGCAAATACCACTCCGCTTACGGCAACTACTTATTATGCAGGGGCGTTAGCTAATACATTTAATGGTTGTGATAACGGACCAAGATTAGGAATTACCATTGCATTTGAAAATGATGCTGCAGTTCAGCTTACTTCTACAGACGATACTCCATGTGTATTCAAAAGTGTAACTTATTCAATTGCAAATGGAAAATCTAATTATGTATGGACTATTAACGGAGGTACTATTATTTCAGGAGGTGGTACAAACGATGGATCTGTAACCGTTTCTTGGTCAGACATCGGACCAGGAACAGTAACAGTAGCTTATGTTAACAATTGTGACGAAAGAACAATGAAGACTTTAAATGTTACTGTAGCAAGCTGTTCAGATTTAACGATTACTCATACAGTTGATAATCCAACTCCAAATTTTGGTGATCAGGTAACCTTTACTATCACAGTGAATAATGTAGGAGAAGGCGATTTCATAAATACTATTGTAAGTGATTTACTTCCTAGCGGTTTGCAATTAGTTAGTTCATCTGCAACATCAGGAACATATGATCCAGCGACGCAGCTTTGGACAATACCAACGCTAAATGCAGGTCAGAGTGTAGTATTAACAATTGTTGCAGAAGTATTGCCAAACGGTAATTATACAAGTGTAGCAACTGTGGAAACTTCAACTCCTTTAGATGTTGATGCTTCAAACAATTCAGCTTCAGTTACATTAGAACCAATTTGTTTAACGGTTTACAATGAGTTTACTCCAAATAATGATGGTAAAAATGACTTGTTCAGAATAGACTGTATTGAGTCTTATCCAAACAACGAGCTGCGAGTATTTAACAGATACGGAGCGTTAGTGTATAGTAAAGCACATTATGAAAATGATTGGAACGGAACAGCTAATGTATCCGGTGTAGTTAATAGAGGAGATATGCTGCCAACAGGTACTTATTTTTATGTGATAACCATTGGAGATGGAACGGTTAAAAAAGGCTGGTTGTCTATCATGAGATAACCCACTTCTATTAATCATCTAATTAATTAAACTAAATAAGTATCGTTATGAAACTATATATAAAATCATTAGAAACATATTTCATTTTAATATGTTCTTTTATTACGGTTTGCGCTTCGGCACAACAAGATCCCGAATATACGCAGTATATGTATAATACTATGGCGGTAAATCCAGCGTATGCTGGATCTACCGGAACCATAGAGGCAGCACTTTTATATCGTTCGCAATGGGTAGGAATGCCAGGCGCTCCAGAAACACAATCTTTTTCTGTTCATTCTCCACTTAGAAATGAAAAACTAGGAGTAGGTTTAAGCGTTGTAAATGATAAAATTGGCCCTTCAAATGAGCTGTATCTGGATGGAAATTTCTCTTATTCAATACCTCTTGGCTACGAACAAAGATTGGCGTTTGGTGTAAAAGCGGGTACAAGGATGTTAAACATCGATTGGTCTAAAGGGAGATATTACGATGATGATGATGTTTTGTTAAATCAGAACATTAACAATCAGATGAAATTAGCAGTAGGAGCAGGGGTTTACTATTATACAGAAAAATGGTATGTAGGATTCTCTATTCCGAGTTTTATTCAGAATGATTACTATGACGATGTTCGTGAATCTATTGATTATGATCGTATGCATTACTATTTAATGGGAGGTTATGTTTTTGATTTGAATCCAAATTTGAAATTTAAACCAGCATTTTTAGTGAAAGCAGTAAGCGGGGCTCCCATCACTGCAGATATATCGGCAAATTTCATGATTCAAGAAAAGTTTGTTATAGGAGGAGCGTATCGAACAGATGATTCGATAGCTATACTGGCAGGTTTTCAAATTTCACCAAGTTTCTTTCTTGGATATTCTTTTGATTACACTGTAAGCGAATTGAACAAATACAACGATGGTTCTCACGAATTCATCTTGCGTTATCAATTTGTTCAAAAACAAAGTAAAATTAAATCTCCTCGATTCTTCTAAAAACAAAACTTATGAGAAAACTATATATCCTATGTTTAATTTTGAGCGTTACTTTTAGTTTCGCTCAAAAAACTAACTTAAAGAAAGCTGATGCTTTGTTTAGAAGCTTTTCTTATCTGGATGCTTCCAAAGCTTACGAAGAATGCTTGCAAAACATAAAAGATCCATCAGCGCAGACTTTGAAGAATGCGGCAGATTCTTATTATTTTATTTCTGATTCTAGAAATGCACTAAAATGGTATAAAAAATTATATGAAGTGCAGGGAAATAATCTGACTGATATTTACTATTTGCGTTACATTCAATCTATGAAAGCAGTTATGGATTATGATGAGGCAGATAAAATCACAAAAGAATACCTGAATAAAAAAGGAGATAAAGCAGAAATTAACCGATATGTTGCCCAAAAGAAGTACATGGACAGCGTTGCGAAGGCAAAACCTCTTTATACCATTAAAAATTTAGATATTAATACGAGTAAATCAGATTTTGGAGCTACATTTTTCAAAGATAACATCGTATTTACATCGGCTCGCGATACGACGAAGTTTAGTGAGAAATTGTATACTTGGAACAATCAGCCTTTTCTAAATCTGTATATCGCAGAAAGAAATCCGGCAGATGGAAGTTTATTCAACGAAACGGTTTTTCTTCCAAATGTAATGACTAAATATCACGAAGCAACTGCAAGTTTTGACAGTCAGGGAAAAACGATTTATTATTCGACCAATATTGTAAAGAAAAACAAATTGGTTGTTGATGAAGCGAGGGTAAATAATTTCCAGATTGTCAAAGGATCCATCGTCAATAATAAATTAGAAAATCCAGAAAAAGTGTTTTTTGATAGTGACGATTATTCTGTTGGACATCCGTCATTAAGCGAAGATGGAAAATTGCTTTTCTTTGCTTCAGATATGCCAGGCGGACATGGAGAAACCGATTTGTACATGGTAAAAATTGCGGCAGACGGCACAATGAGTTCGCCTCAGAATCTCGGCCCTAATATTAATACTATTGGGAATGAGGTATTTCCATTCTTTCAAAACGGAGTTTTATATTTTTCTTCTGACGGACACTACGGCTGGGGAGATTTGGATGTTTACGAAAGTAAGCTTCAGGCAGATGGAACTTTTTCAGTGCCAAAAAACCTTGGAGCGCCTATCAATAGCAACAAAGACGATTTTTCTTTTATCATTGACAAAACAGATGCTTACGGCTATTTCTCTTCAAATAGAGCAGGAGGCAAAGGAGACGATGATATTTATTCTTTTGTAAAAGGAAAACCAGTTTGCAAACAAAGTATTTCTGGAATGGCAATAGATCGTAAAACGAAAAAACCTTTAGCAGATGTCACTATAATGGCGTACAACTCTTTTAGTGAAGTTTTAGGCGAAACCAAAACAAATTTTGATGGAAAATATGCTATTGAAGTTCCTTGTAACAAAGTAGTCAAAATGATTGCTGCAAAACCAAATTACAGTAGTGACGATAAAACTGTGGAAACCACCGATCAGAATGGAGGCGAAATAAAAGATGTCAATTTTGAGCTGAGCAATTACGATGATTTGGTTGTTAAAAAACAAGGAGTAGAAAAAGTAGATGTAAATCCGATTTATTTTGATTACGACAAGTATGACATTACGCCAAAAGCAGTAGAAGAATTATCTAAGGTTGTGTTCATCATGCAGAAATTCCCAAACATCAGAATCAAAATTGAATCTCATACCGATTCGCGTGGAAAAGATTCGTACAACTTGAAACTTTCAGACAATAGAGCAAAATCAACTCGAGATTATATCCTTTCGCAAGGCATAGATGCTTCTAGAATTGAAAGTGCCATTGGGTATGGAGAAACCCGATTAATTAATAAATGCAAAAATGGTGTAAAATGTTCTGAGGAAGAACATCTCTTAAATAGACGTTCAGACTTTATCATTATTCAAAAATAATTTTATATTTTAGCTGTAAAATATTGATTTTCAGTTAAAAATATAAAACGTCGAAACCATTTGGAAGTTGGTTTTTTTTAATTCTTTTTTAAGAATAATGGACAAGGAGAAAATCAGACTGCATGAATTTGCAGTCTGATTTTTGATTTCTAAAACTTTTATTTTTTCTGCATTGTAACAAAAATAAATTCTAATTTTGATATTCAGTTTTTCATCACAATAATCTGCAATATTTTACAATTTATGAGCATTCAAGAGACTATTCAAGCATTACGAAATGAACTTAATCAACACAACTATAATTACTATGTGTTAGACAATGCTACAATTTCAGATTATGATTTTGATATTAAATTAAAAGAACTTCAAGATTTAGAAGATAAACATCCAGAGTTTTTTGATGAAAACTCGCCAACACAAAGAGTAGGTGGAGCTGTTACCAAAAATTTCAAAACAGTTGCACATCAGTATAGAATGTATTCTTTGGATAATTCTTATTCTAAAGAAGATCTCTTGGATTGGGAAAATCGTATTCAAAGAGTTTTAGGGAATGTTGACTTGCAATACACTTGTGAGCTAAAATATGATGGAGCTTCGATAAGCATTACTTACGAAAACGGAAAATTAGTTCAAGCCTTGACACGTGGAGATGGTTTTCAGGGAGATGAGGTCACTACTAATATAAAAACTATAAAATCAGTTCCTTTACATTTGAAAGGAAATTATCCAGATAAATTTGATATTCGAGGCGAAATAATTTTGCCATTTGCTGGTTTTGAAAAGATGAATCAGGAATTAATCGAAATTGGCGAAACACCTTATTCAAATCCAAGGAACACAGCTTCAGGAAGTTTAAAATTGCAAGACAGCGCTGAGGTTGCCAAACGTCCGCTGGAGTGTCTTCTTTATTTTGTGACAGGGAATAATTTGCCATTCAAGACTCAATATGAAGGATTGGAATTGGCTAGAAGCTGGGGCTTTAAAGTGCCTATGGAAGCAAAACTAGTCAACAGTATGGATGAGGTTTTTGACTTTATTGATTATTGGGATACGCACCGCCATAATTTACCTTATGAAACTGATGGAGTTGTGATAAAGGTCAATAGTATCCAACATCAGGAAGAATTAGGGTATACAGCAAAATCACCACGTTGGGCAATTGCTTACAAATTCAAATCAGAACAAGTTTCAACTGTATTAAAATCAATTTCGTATCAAGTCGGAAGAACTGGAGCTATAACACCAGTGGCGAATTTGGAGCCTGTACAGCTTGCAGGTACCATTGTAAAAAGAGCTTCTCTTCATAATGCCGATCAAATTGAAAAATTAGACATCAGAATAAACGATACTGTTTTTGTTGAAAAAGGAGGAGAAATCATTCCAAAAATCATTGCAGTAGATTTAGAAAAACGTCCTGAAAATTCAGAACCAACGCATTATATTGCGTATTGTCCAGAATGCCACACCGAATTGGTTCGAAATGTTGGTGAAGCCAATCATTATTGCCCTAATTTCTACGGATGTCCTCCGCAAATTATCGGTAGAATCCAGCATTATATTTCAAGAAAAGCAATGGATATTGAAGGACTTGGAGGTGAAACTGTCGCTTTATTATTTAAAAATGGTTTGGTACACAATTATGCAGATTTATATGAATTGAAAGTTGAGGATATTCTGCATTTGGAAAGAATGGCTCAGAAATCTGCAGAAAATTTGGTAAATGGAGTTCAGAAATCAAAAGAAATTCCGTTTGAGAGCGTCTTGTTTGCGCTTGGAATCCGTTTTGTGGGAGAAACTGTAGCTAAAAAACTTGCCAAACATTATAAGAATATCGATGCTTTAGCACAAGCTTCTTTAATGGATTTAGTTTTAGTTGATGAAATTGGAGAAAGAATCGCCAAAAGTGTTGTCGAATTCTTCGAAAATGAAGAAAACCGAAAAATTATTGAGCGTTTAAAAAGTTATGGAATCCAATTTGAAATTGAAGAAAAAATAAACCCAAATGCTACTGATAAATTTGTTGGAAAAACTTTTGTGGTTTCTGGCGTTTTCAGTCAATTTTCTAGAGACGAATTAAAGAAAACCATAGAAGATAACGGAGGGAAAGTAGGAAGCTCAATTTCTGCAAAAACAGATTTTGTAGTGGCAGGAGATAATATGGGACCAGCAAAACTGGAAAAAGCAACAAAGCTAAACATCCCTATATTATCAGAAGAAGATTTTATAAACAAACTGAATGAAGCTTAATAAACCGTCATTAATTTTGTTCTTTTTTGCCTTGTTGTGTACAATTATTTTTGATTGGACTCAGCAAGAAGTTTTTGCGACATACTCAAAAGCGATTGTTCTTCCTGCTATTTTTATTTATTATTTAATTAGCAGTGAGTTCGAAATAAAAAAAACAGAAGGTGTCATTTTTCTCTTTTGTTTTGTTGGACAAGTTTATGATTTGATGGATGTAGAAAGTTCCGAACTAGGAGGAGTGCTTTGCTTTCTGGCGGTATATGGCTTAATTGTTACCTTATTTATTAGGGAACATGAACGGATAAAACTAACTAAACGAGATATTTTGCCAATTTCTATTGTAGTTGTTTTTATAGTGTATTTATTGATTTCTGTTTTGAGTCTGCAGCTTGACAGTATGAGAAAATTTATTTGGATTTACACTGTATACGGAATCGTTTTGAGTGTATTAAGCTATTTCTGCTTCGTAAGCTACATCACAAAAGGAACGCATATCGCTTTATTGATGTCTCTGATGGCAATAAGCTATATCTTTTCTGATATCTTTTACATTTTTAATGAATATTTCTCGTATTCGGTCGTTCTAGTCCTAATACGAGATACAACTCAAATTCTAGCTTATTTCTTTATGGTAGAATACTTTTTAGAAAAAGCTAGAATTCAAAAAAAGACTACACTACAATAGTGGCGCTTTGGTTGGTGTGAGCTTTATCTTTGTCAAAATAGAAATCGATGCGGCCTAAATTGATTCCGTAGCATCCTACTTGATTTACCAATACATCTTTTCCAGCCTTGTTCTTTACAACTGTAGGTTTGTCTAAGAAGGTATGAGTATGTCCTCCAATAATCAGATCTATATCTTGAGTTTGTGCGGCAAATGTCAAATCACTAATTTTCGTTGGTTCATCTTTGTATTTGTAACCTAAATGCGAAAGACAAATTACCAAATCACATTTCTGTTCTTGTTTTAAAAGTTTTGTCATATCCTGAGCAACTTCAACAGGATTGTTATAAACCGTTTCCAGATATAGTTTTTTGTCTACTAAACCTTGAAGCTCAATTCCAACGCCGAAAACACCAACTTTAATTCCGTTTTTATTGAAGATTTTGTACGGTTTAACATGTCCGTCCATAACGGTATTTTTGAAATCATAATTAGAATTGATAAAATCGAAACTCGCATGCGGAAGCTGAGCATACAATCCGTCAAGACCATTGTCAAAATCGTGGTTTCCAATTGTTGAAGCATCATATTTCATCATGCTCATCAATTTAAATTCCAATTCACCTCCATAATAATTGAAATAGGGTGTTCCTTGAAAAATATCACCTGCGTCTAACAAAAGCACATTTGGATTTTCTCTACGAATAGTTTCAATCAAGGCAGCACGACGAGAAACGCCTCCTTTATTAGGATTACGCGGATCATCAGCAGGAAAAGGATCAATGTGGCTGTGCACATCATTTGTATGTAGAATTGTTAGATGCTTAATGTCGTTACTTTCAAAACTGCTCAAAGACAATCCTAAACTTAGTAGGGCAGTACTTGCTGCTGTTTTTTCGATAAACTCTCTTCTTTTCATTTTGTATGTTTTTTTGCCAGAGGCGCTATGTCGTTTTAATTTTTTTTAGCCACCAATTTCACGAATTAACACGAATTGGTTTTTCAATCATTTAAAAATTTGTGCAAATTTGTGTAATTCGCGGCAAACTCTTTTATTCTTCTGTTATTCTGATATTTTTTGGAGCAACAACTGTGTCTACTTCTTTAAAATAATCAATCAAAACATCTCTAAGTTTGTAGTTTAAGTCAAACTTTTGAGTGCTTTTTGCAAAGAAAGTCATGCTGTCGCCTCCATTTGCCAAATAGTCATTTGTAGCAACATAATACGTTTTGTTTAGATCAAGCGGTTTACCTTGAACCATGATATCTTTTGCCTTGTTGTCTTTTGTAATAGTAAACGTCATTCCAGACAAAGGCTGAGGTTTTTTCTCCTTAATAATATAAGAAGCAATATCTAAGATTTGATCACCTTTTAAAGCCATCACAACCAAACTGTTTTCAAACGGCATAATTTCAAAAGCTGTTCTAGTGGTAACATTTCCTTTAGGAAGAATAGCGCGAATACCGCCATGATTTAAAAGACATACATCAATATTTTTCTTTTCGCGTGCATTAAAAACGATGTTTCCTCTTTGCACACAAACATCTGCCATTAAGCTTCCAATGCCAGTTTGCCACTTTCCCGTGCTTTTGTCAAGAGTCTCAGGACAATACGCCAATACATTGTCCAAATCCTTATTAATGTGATCGCGATAAGGTTTAATAAAATTTTCAATTTCAGCTGTTTCGCCAGCTTTTTCACTAACAGGAAGCTGTTTTCCCTCAATTTTAGTTAAATTGTAGTTTTTTGTACTACACGAAGAGATTGAAAAAAGTGTTAAGAATATAACAAAAAGTTTTAAAAATCCGTTATACTTTTTTAGTTTTACCATTTTAAATGCAACTTAAATAATTAATTTTGTAATCTGGTAAAAGTACTATGTTTTTGAATTATATAAAGGAGTTTTTTGTAAAAAAATCATTAAATGTTAATTTAAATAATGAAAAAAGCGAAGTATTTACTAAAAACGTTCAAACAATTGGTTTATTGATAGATGAGAGCACTTTTGAATATTCAGAAGCCATAATAAAAGAGTTAGCGCTCCACGGAATTGCTTTAGAAAATATAAAAGTTCTTGCCTACAAAGAAAAATTTAAGGAAAAAGAAGCCTATTCGCGTCCAACTTTTGGTAAAAAACACATCAATTGGAACGGAGAAATTACAGAAGGTTTCTTAAATGAATTTATAAATTCAGAATTTGATCTTTTGCTGAGTTATTATGACGTTGAAAATATTTTTTTAATGTTGGTAACCAGCAAGTCAAAAGCTAAATTTAAAGTGGGATTTTCTGCTGTAAATCAAAATCTGAACCGATTGACAATTAGTACAGAATTAGGGAACTATAAACTATTCATTTCAGAATTATTTCGGTATTTAAAAAATATAAAATAAATTTTAATTAATAATATGCAATCATTAATAGGTACGGGTGTTGCGCTTGTAACGCCATTTAAAAAAGATTTTTCTGTTGACATCGAAGCTTTACAGCGTATTGTAAACTTTTCTATAGATGGTGGAGTGGAGTATCTTGTTGTGATGGGAACAACAGCTGAAAATGCGACCCTTACAGCAGAAGAGAAAGAATTGGTTATAAAGACTGTAATCGATGTGAATAAGGGAAGATTGCCTCTAGTTTTAGGAGTTGGGGGTAATAATACTATGCAGATTGTAGAAGAGTTAAAAACAAGAGATTTTTCTGCTTTTGAAGCGATATTATCTGTTTCTCCATATTATAATAAACCTACTCAGGAAGGAATTTATCAGCACTTTAAAGCAATTGCTGAAGCTTCTCCAATTCCTGTAATCCTATATAATGTTCCAGGTAGAACGGCAAGCAACATGCTTCCTTCGACAGTGGTGCGTTTGGCTAACGATTTTAAAAATGTTGTAGCAATTAAAGAAGCAGCAGGAGATATGGCTCAGGCAATGCAGATTATTAAAAATGCTCCGAAAGATTTCTTGGTGATTTCTGGAGATGATATGCTGGCGCTTCCAATCGTTTTAGCGGGTGGAGCAGGAGTTATTTCTGTAATCGGACAAGGTTTTCCTAAAGAATTTTCGGAAATGATTCGATTAGGATTGAATAAAAAAGCAGCAGACGCTTTCAAAACACATTACTTTTTATCAGACAGTATCGATATGATTTTTGAGCAGGGGAATCCAGCTGGAATCAAACAAATTTTCCAAGCACTTGGAATTGCTGAGAATACTGTTCGTCTTCCATTGGTATCTGTTGATGATTCTCTAGCAACAAGACTTAATGAGTTTGTAAAAAACAGCATTAAATAATTGTTAAAGTGTTAGTATTTTAAGATACTAAAAAATTATTTTGCAGTAGCTAAATTAATAACTAAATTTGCCACCGAAACTTCGGTGCAATTTCACTTTGGCATAATTGTCTGAGAGATTGTAATAACAGTAAGAAAATGAAAAAAATACTATCGCTATTAATTGTTGTAACTCTTTTTTATTCTTGTGGAGAATATCAAAAAGCGTTGAAAAATGAAGATGTTGCAGCAAAATTTGAAATGGCAACAAAAATGTATGATGCTGGTAAATACACAAAAGCGATTCGTCTTTTTGAGCAATTAGCCACTTCTTACCGAGGAAAACCTCAGGCAGAAAAGCTTTTTTACATGTTTTCACAATCATATTATAAAACAAAACAATATTATCTAGCTGGTTATCAGTTTGAAGCATTTGTTTCGGGTTATCCAAGAAGTGAAAAAGTACAGGAAGCAGCGTTTTTAGGAGCATATAGCTACTCTAAATTATCGCCAGTTTACAGCTTAGATCAGGCAGATACAGTAAAAGCATTGGAGAAATTACAGGCTTTTATTGATAATTATCCAAACTCAGAATACATTCCTCAAGCAAACGAGGCTGTGCAAAAACTGAACGGAAAATTAGAGAAAAAAGCATATGAAAATGCTAAAGGATACAATACAATTTCAGATTATAAATCGGCAATAATAGCTTTTGATAACTTTATAGCTGATTTTCCTGGAACGCCTTTAAAAGAAGATGCATTGTTTTATAAATACGATTCAGCATATCAATTGGCCATTAACAGTGTTCCTTCAAAAATGGAAGAGCGTCTGCATGTTGCACAAACCGCTTATGCTAATCTGTTGAAGTTTAAAAGCGATACAAAATACAAAGAAAAGGCAGACGAAATGAATGCCAGAGTTGAAACAGATTTACAAAAATTTACTAAATAAAATAAAGTCATGGATTTAAAAAAGACGAATGCTCCTGTAAACACAATAACTTACAACAAAACAGTTATTGAAGAGCCAACAGGAAATGTGTATGAGGCAATTACCATTATGGCTAAAAGAGCAAATCAAATTAATTCAGAGATTAAAAAAGAATTGACTGAAAAGTTAGAAGAGTTTGCTACTTATAATGATAGTCTAGAAGAAGTTTTTGAAAATAAAGAACAAATTGAAGTTTCTAAATTTTACGAAAAATTACCAAAACCACACGCTTTAGCTGTTCAAGAATGGTTAGACGGTAAAACTTACCACAGAAGTTCAAACAAATAATAGTACAATGTCAGTTTTAAACGGGAAAAAGATTTTACTGGGTGTTTCCGGTGGAATTGCAGCCTATAAAACAGCCACTTTAGTACGACTTTTTATAAAAGCAGGTGCACATGTCCAAGTGATCATGACACCTGCTTCTAAGGATTTTGTAACCCCACTTACATTATCTACTTTATCAAAAAATCCAGTACATTCAAGTTTCTTTAATCAAGATGATGAAGATGAGGTTTGGAACAATCATGTAGAATTGGCTCTTTGGGCAGATTTTATGCTGGTTGCGCCTGCTACTGCAAATACTTTGTCTAAAATGGCGACGGGAAATTGCGATAATCTTTTAATTGCTACCTATTTATCGGCAAAATGTCCAGTTTATTTTGCACCTGCAATGGATTTGGATATGTACAAGCATCCTTCAACTTTATCGAGCTTTACTGCATTAAAACAGTATGGAAACATTATGATTCCTGCTGAAAGCGGAGAATTGGCTAGCGGTTTGTCTGGTGAAGGCCGAATGGCTGAACCTGAGAATATTGTTGCTTTTTTAGAAGCTGATTTAGAGAGCAAGTTGCCGCTAAAAGGCAAAAAAATACTAGTTACTGCTGGTCCAACATACGAAGCGATAGATCCTGTGCGTTTTATTGGAAATCATTCTTCTGGTAAAATGGGATTTGATATTGCCAATGAAGCGGCGAGCTTAGGAGCAGAAGTATTTTTGATTGCAGGTCCGACTCATTTAAAAGCTAAAAATAGTCTAATAAAAGTGGTTGATGTTGTTTCAGCTCAAGAAATGTATGATGCTTGTCATTTGTATTTTAATGAAGTTGACGCGGCAATTGCAGCCGCAGCTGTTGCAGACTACAGACCTAAATTTGTTGCAGATCAGAAAATTAAGAAAACCACAGAAGAATTTTCAATAGAGCTGGAAAAAACAAAAGACATACTGTCTTCTTTGGGTGCCATCAAAAAAAATCAGTTTTTAATCGGATTTGCTTTAGAAACCGAAAATGAAATTGAAAATGCTAAGTTGAAAATTCAGAAAAAAAACTTAGATTTGATTGTTCTAAATTCCTTACAAGATAAAGGTGCCGGTTTTAAGAAAGATACCAATAAAGTAACGTTTATTGATAAGAATTTTGAAATGGAACCAATGGAATTGAAATCAAAAGAATCTGTAGCGGCTGATATTTTGAATAAGGTTATTCAGCATTTTTCAAAATCATCAATTTAAAATATACGCCGGAAACATAATTTGGAAGCAATTTATGTTTGTAAAATTAAATATTTAGACGATTATGAATAAATTAGTTACGCTATTAGTGTTTTTAAGCTTTGGTTTTGTACAAGCTCAACAGCTAAATTGTACAGTAACTATCAATACAGAACGTCTGACAAATCCAAATAATCAGGTCTTTAAAACACTTCAGACTGCTTTGTCTGAATTTGTAAATAAAACAGACTGGACGGGATCAGTTTTAAAACAAAACGAGAGAATAAACTGTTCTATGTATATTACTTTGTCATCAAATAGTTCAGATCAGTTTACAGGAACCATTCAGGTTCAATCTTCTAGGTTGATTTTTAATTCTACATATTCCTCTCCTGTTTTAAATTATAACGATAAAGATTTTAACTTTAGATATACAGAATACGAGCCATTGCTGTTTAATCCAAATACTTACGATTCAAATTTGGTTTCTGTAATCTCTTTTTATTGTTATATGATTTTAGGTATGGATGCTGACACTTTTCAAATGGGTGCAGGAAATCCATATCTTCAAACCGCTCAGAATATTGCAAATGTAGCACAACAAGGCGGATTTAAAGGGTGGAATCAATCAGACGGACTACAAAATCGTTATTATTTGATTAATGATATGATCGCGCCAACTTATAGCGATCTACGTCAAACAACTTATGCTTATCATACAGGATTGGATGCAATGACATTGGATCAAAAAGCTGCAAAAGAAAAAATAAAAAATGCTTTGCTGTTAATAGGAAAACTAAATTCAGTAAAACCAAATGCTTTTATAACTCGAGTTTTCTTTGACGCAAAATCAGATGAAATTGTTTCTATTTTTTCTGGTGGACCAAGTATTCCAATTACAGATTTAACGGATGTTTTGAATAAAGTTTCACCGTTAAACTCTACCAAATGGTCACAGATTAAATACTAATCTCGTTTCTTTTTACAATCTTTTATTTATCATTATAACTTTTATTTTTACCAAATCGCCCTATGATTACATCACTGTCAATTAAAAATTATGCTCTTATTGAAAAGCTAGCCATAGATTTTTCTAAAGGTTTTTCTATAATTACAGGTGAGACAGGTGCAGGAAAATCGATTATTTTGGGAGCTATCGGTCTTGTTTTGGGAAAAAGAGCAGATCTTACTTCATTAAAAAATAAAGAAGAAAAATGTGTTATTGAAGCACAGTTTGAAATCGGAAAATACAATTTAAAAGATTTTTTTGAGGCTAATGATTTAGATTATGAAGATGAGACAATCATAAGAAGAGAAATTCTTCCTTCTGGTAAATCTCGTGCTTTTATAAATGATAGTCCTGTAAATCTTCAGGAATTGCAAGATTTAAGTTTGTATTTAATTGATATTCATTCGCAACAGCAAACTCAGGAACTTTCTGATGAGAGCGTTCAGTTTAAGATTATAGATGCTATTGCGAATAATTCAGAAATTATCGCTGAATATCAAAAACTGCTGAAATCTTATAAATCAGATAAATCTAAGTTAAACGCATTGCTTAAAAAACAAAGTGATGCAAGCAAGGAACAAGAATACCATACATTTTTATTAAATGAATTGGTTGCAGCACAGTTAAAATCTGGAGAACAAGAAGAATTAGAGGCTGACTACGAAAAACTGAATAATGTTGAGATCATTAAAGAATCTCTTGATAAATCTTTAGCCATTGCCAATGAAGAACAATTTGGTGTTTTTCATAATTTGAATGAAATCAAAAATGCATTGCAAAAAGTGGCTCCTTTTTCGCCAGAATATCAAAATCTATTCGAAAGAATTACAAGTTTGACTATTGAGTTTGATGATATTTCTAAAGAATTGGAAAACTGTTCAGAGAAATTATTAAATGATCCTGCACAGTTAGAATTGATAAATCAAAAATTACAGCTGATTTATAATTTGCAGAAAAAGCATCAGGTGAGTTCTGTAGATGATCTTCTTCAAATCCAATCAGATTTGGGTAATTCTTTATTGGAATTGGATAATATGGATGAAGAGATTGCTTCTTTGTCTAAAATTATCGAAGAGAAAGCAGCTGAATTAGATAATTATGCATCGAAAATACATGAAAACAGAGTAAATGCAATCCCGAATCTATCAGCACAATTGGTTGCTATTTTAGAAACATTAGGAATGCCGAATGCTCGTTTTAATATGGAATTGCAACCTTCTGAAACTTATTTCCAAAATGGAAAAGACGAATTGCAATTTTTATTCTCTGCCAATAAAGGAACTGATTTTGGTTTGCTGAAAAAAGTAGCTTCAGGAGGGGAGATGTCTCGTATAATGCTGGCTGTGAAAGCAATTTTGGCTAAATATTCAAAATTGCCGACATTGATTTTTGACGAAATTGACACGGGAGTTTCTGGAGAAATTGCAATTAGAATGGGAGAGATTATGAAAGAAATGAGTACAACGATGCAGATATTTGCTATTACTCATTTGCCTCAAATTGCAGCAAAAGGAGATTCTCATTTCAAGGTTTCTAAATCGACTATTGGCGATGATACACAGTCTGAGTTAAAGCTTTTAGCTCAAGAAGATCGAATTATAGAGATTGCTCAAATGTTGTCAGGAGCTAATATTTCCGACTCGGCTTTAAATCACGCAAAGGAATTATTGAATTAAAACAGAGAAATGGAAAGTTTGAGTTTTTACGAAAATCAGTTTATAAAAGCAGATTCGTTAATTTCTGAAGGAAATTCGGCAGATGCAAAAGAACTGTTGGAAGAAATTTTATCGCAATATCCTGATTTTGGCAAAGCCCATAATCATCTGGGATGGATTTATTATAACAAGCTAAGTGATTACGAAAGAGGAATCTATCACTATAAATTGGCTATGAAATTTGATCCTAAATATCCTGCTCCATACTTAAATTATACGTATTTGCTGATTGATATTGGCCGTTATGCCGAGGCAAAAGAGCATATTAATTTTACATTGGCTACATTAGAAAATGCTGATAACTCTTCTTATAACAGTGAATTAGGAAGAATGGCGGAATACGAAAACCAATATATTGTGGCTTATGGGTATTATAAAGAAGCTGTGAAAAACGCATTAAACCCAAATTTTATTGACAATATGAAGGCCAATATGAAAAGGGTTAAAGATAAAATGTCTATTTTTGAAAAATTAAAACTGAAATTGAAATAATACAAAAAAAAATAATTGCAAGATGATTATAGAACCTAGAATGAGAGGATTTATTTGTTTGACTGCCCACCCAACTGGAGCTGAACAAAATGTAAAAAATCAAATCGAATACGTAAAATCTAAAGGAGAAATTGCTGGAGCTAAAAAAGTTTTAGTAATTGGTGCTTCCACAGGTTTCGGATTAGCTTCAAGAATTACTAGTGCTTTTGGTTCTGGTGCATCAACAATTGGAGTGTTTTTCGAAAAACCGCCAGTTGAAGGAAAAACTGCTTCTCCAGGATGGTATAATTCTGCAGCATTTGAAAAAGAGGCTCATAAAGCAGGTTTATATGCAAAAAGTATTAATGGAGATGCCTTCTCAAACGAAATTAAGAGAGAAACTCTAGATTTAATTAAAGCAGATTTAGGTCAGGTAGATCTTGTGATTTATAGTTTAGCTTCTCCAGTGCGTACAAATCCAAATACAGGCGTTACGCACCGTTCAGTTTTAAAACCAATTGGACAGACGTTTACAAATAAAACAGTTGATTTCCACACAGGAAAAGTTTCAGATGTTTCTATTGCTCCTGCAAATGAGGAAGATATTGAAAATACAGTTGCTGTTATGGGTGGAGAAGACTGGGCAATGTGGATTGAAGCTTTAAAAGCTGAAAATTTATTAGCTGAAGGAGCTACAACAGTTGCTTATTCTTATATTGGTCCAGCATTGACTGAAGCAGTTTACCGTAAAGGAACAATTGGTCGTGCTAAAGATCATTTAGAGGCTACTGCATTTACTATCGGTGATTCTTTAAAATCTATTGGAGGAAAAGCGTATGTTTCTGTAAATAAAGCTTTGGTTACACAAGCAAGTTCTGCAATTCCAGTAATTCCGTTATATATTTCTCTTTTATATAAAATCATGAAAGAAGAAGGGATTCACGAAGGTTGTATCGAGCAAATTCAGCGTTTATTCCAAGATAGATTATACACTGGTTCTGAAGTTCCTGTTGATGAAAAAGGAAGAATCAGAATTGATGATTGGGAAATGCGTGAAGATGTTCAGGAAAAAGTGGCTAAACTTTGGTTAGAAGCTACAACTGAAACATTGCCAGAAATTGGTGATTTAGCAGGATACAGAAATGATTTCTTAAACTTATTCGGATTTGAAGTTCCTGGTGTTGATTATAACGTAGATACTAACGAAGTTGTTGAGATAGAAAGCATCAAATAATACTAATTTACTTAGTAAAACGAAAAACCATCAGCCAAAAGTTGATGGTTTTTTTATGAATATACCATATCTTTGTTAAAATTTTACAACACTAAAATATACCCTTTAATAACGCACATTCTGCTATGATTTTTTCTTTAATTATACCCGTGTATAATCGTCCAGATGAAGTTGATGAGCTTTTGGAAAGTCTCTCAAAATCTGATTATAATGAAGCTTTTGAAATTGTTCTTGTCGAAGATGGATCTTCAATTCCATGTCGTGATGTGGTGATGAATTATCAAGGAAAATTAAATATTTCATATTATTTTAAAGAAAACTCAGGTCCTGGAGATTCTAGAAATTTTGGAATGCAGAGAGCTAGAGGAGATTATTTCATCATTTTTGATTCAGATTGTATCATTCCCTCGCAATATTTGACAGAAGTTCGCAAAGAATTAGATGCAAATTATGTGGACTGTTTTGGCGGACCAGATAAAGCACTAGACAGTTTTTCAGACATTCAAAAAGCAATCAATTTTGCTATGACTTCTTTTTTGACAACAGGTGGAATTAGAGGCGGTTCTGAGAAAATCAATAAATTTCAGCCACGCAGTTTTAATATGGGTATTTCTAGAAAAGCTTTTGAGGCTTCGAAAGGTTTTGGAAACATACATCCTGGAGAAGATCCAGATTTATCAATTCGTTTATGGAATTTAGGTTTTGAAACAAGACTTTTTAAAGAAGCTTACGTGTATCATAAAAGAAGAATTGATTGGGAGAAGTTCTCTATTCAAGTAAATAAGTTTGGTATTGCAAGGCCAATTTTAAATAGCTGGTATCCAGAACATAATAAGTTTACTTTTTTCTTTCCAACATTTTTTATACTCGGATTATTATTAGCTTTTTTATTGTTAATTTTTAATATCGATATTTTATTACAATTATATTTCGTATATTTCGTTATAATTTTTCTTACAGCGAGTGTGCAAAACAAAAGCATCAAAATTGGATACTTGTCTGTAATAGCTGTTTGGAAACAGTTTTATGGTTACGGAACAGGATTTTTGAAATCATATGTGAAAGTTATTTTGTTAAAGAAAAAGCCACAAGAAGCTTTTCCGCGTATGTTTTTTAAATTATAAGAATGACAAAAGTTATTGGTCTTACAGGAGGAATTGGCAGCGGTAAAACAACTGTTGCAAACTATTTTGAAGAAATGGGCGTTCCTGTTTATATCGCCGATGACGGTGCTAAAAGAGTAATGCAGTCAAAAAATATTCTCGATGAAGTAAAATCTGCTTTTGGTGGCAATATTTTTGATGGTGATATTTTGAATCGTGCCAAATTAGCACAGATAGTTTTTAATGATAAGGAACAATTGGCAAAATTGAATTCCATTGTGCATCCAGCAGTGAAACTTGATTTTGAAGCTTGGCTAGAAAAATATAAAAATTATGATTATGTGATTTATGAAGCCGCAATTTTATTTGAAAGTGGCCGATATAAAGAATGCGACGTAATTATAACCGTTACAGCTCCAGAAGAAGTGAGAATTGAACGAGTGATAAAACGAGATAAAACGACCCGCGAACAAGTTTTAAGCAGAATGAAAATGCAGTGGGATGATGAAAAACGAATTTCTAAGAGCAATTTCGTGATTAATAACAATAATCTTAAAAATGCTAAAGAAGAAGTTGTTAAAATTCTTAAAATTTTAAATATAAAACAAAAACAGTCTTAAATGTTAATATTTGGTTAATGTATTATTTAGTATATTGTTAAAATATTAATTTTGTTTCGATGAATAAATTATTTTTTAGAATACTTGTTTTATTGATGAGTCTGTCCTTGATAGGGATAATTCTGGTTCAAGTATTTTGGTTCAATTCTTCGTTCAAAAATAATGAAGAGCAATTTAAATACCACGTTACTCAAGTAATTGGAAATGTTGCAGATAAGCTGGAACAACAAGAAGAGTACAGTTTCTACGACAAATACAACCGTATTAAAGACAGTACGGGTAAAATTCCAAAAAAAGAAGATTTACTAGAAGTACTTTATGTACAGAGAAACACAAAAACAAATAAAACAATTGTTTATTCTAATACCTTGACATCTGAGGATTATGATATCAATGGTTCGGTATTTAACAAAAAATTCAGCAGTGAACGTTTTAAAAATTTTAGTTCAAAAAGAGTAACTGAAGTTTATAATAACAATAACGGAATTGATAATAATAGTTTAGGACAAAGTATTATTCCTGATCTGAAAATTGAAAAATCAGGAAGCTTAGACATATTAAATAAAGTTCAGCAACAGATTCAATATAAAGATATTGCTTCTTTGACTCCAATTGAAGGGAGAATCACAAAAGATAAGCTTTTTAAATTATTGAAGAAAGAGCTCGAAGAATATGGTGTAAAAACCAAGTTTGAATTCGGAATATACAGTAGCGGTAATCCAACAAAGATAAAATCTGACGGATTTCATTATGATAAGGAAGCTACATACAATATTCCAATTTATACAGATAATGAAGGAAACAGCAGATATGAACTTTCTGTTACGTTTCCTCATAAAAAGAAGTTCTTATTATCCGAATTGTTAAGTATTACTATTTTATCGATAGTTTTTACTTTAATCATAATTGTGGCCTACACGAGTGCATTAAATCAGCTATTGCGTCAGAAACATATTTCTGAAATTAAAACAGATTTTATTAACAACATGACGCATGAGTTTAAAACTCCGATCGCTACAATAAATTTAGCACTAGATGCGATAAGAAGTCCTAAGGTTATTGAAGATAAAGAAAAGGTTTATCGATATCTTCAAATGATTCGAGACGAAAATAAAAGAATGCATGCTCAAGTCGAAAATGTATTGCGTATTTCTAAACTAGAAAAAAGGGAGCTTGACATTACAAAAGAGCCTACTGTAGTTACAGATATTATTGACGATGCAATCGAGCATGTTAATTTAATTTTAGAAGACAGACAAGGAACTGTAGAAAAGCATTATAATGCAGCCAGAACAACAGTTTTGATAAATGAAGTTCATTTTACAAACGTATTGGTTAATATTTTAGAAAATGCAATCAAATATTCTCCAGATGCGCCTAAGATTGAAATTTTTACAGAAAATGTGAAGGACATGATTCTGATAAAAGTAAAAGATCATGGTTTGGGAATGAGTAAGATAGCTCAGAAACGAGTTTTTGAGAAGTTTTATAGAGAGCATACCGGTGACCTTCATAATGTAAAAGGTCATGGTTTAGGATTGGCATATGTAAAAAGAATAGTGGAGGATCACAATGGTCAAGTATATGTAGAAAGCGAAAAAGGAAAAGGTAGCACCTTTATAATAAAAATACCATTAATAAATTAAAATATGGAAAATACTAACAAAAGAATACTTTTAGTAGAAGATGACCTAAATTTTGGGGCGGTTCTTAAAGATTATCTAATGTTAAATGACTTTGAAGTTACTTTAGCTAAAAACGGTATGGAAGGTTTCGAGAAATTCAAGAAGGACGTATATGATTTATGTATTCTTGATGTAATGATGCCTTATAAAGATGGTTACACTTTAGCCAAAGAAATTAGAGAGAAGAACAGTGAGGTGCCAATTATATTCTTGACAGCAAAATCTATGAAAGAGGATGTCTTAAAAGGATACAAAGCTGGGGCTGACGACTATTTAAATAAACCTTTTGATTCTGAAGTTCTTTTAATGAAAATTAAAGCAATCATTCAAAGAAAATCAGCTGATACAAAAGCAGAGCAAGTACAATTTGAATTTAATATTGGTAAATTCCATTTAAATTCAAAATTGAGATTCCTTACTTTCCAAGATGAGGAACCGATTAAATTATCTCCAAAAGAAAACGAATTGCTTAAAATGTTAATTCTTCATGAAAATGACTTAATGCCAAGAGAATTAGCTTTAACTAAAATCTGGAGAGATGATAACTACTTTACTTCAAGAAGTATGGACGTTTACATCGCTAAATTGAGAAAATACTTAAAAGCAGATGAAGATGTTGAAATCTTAAACATTCACGGAGAAGGTTTCAGATTAGTAGTAAAAAGCAAAGTTTCTGAATAATTAAAGTTCATTTATATAAAATATAAGCTCTGAGAAATCAGAGCTTTTTTATTGCTCCAAAATGAAATGTTTTTATTAATCTAATTGTTTGATTGTTAAAGTTATATGCTAGTTTTGCTTGTTGTGTTATTTCTGGTTTTAAAATTATTTAAAGAATTTTCTTTAAAATAAATTTGGAAATTCAAAAAACAATTCTGAATATTTGCACACGAAAAAAATAATAACCCTTTAAAACGAAGAAAAATGTTTGTACTTACATCGACATCACAAAGCTTCACGCCAAACGAATTTGGTGCAGCGATTCTTCGTGGCTTATTTCAATCTTAGAAAAATACATTTTTAGATATATAAAAAAGCCCGAAGACAATAAGTTTCGGGCTTTTTTTTATTCTAGACACTTCAAAATTTTCCCGAAAAACATTTAGTATTTATCTAAAAAGATAAATGATTCCGCATGTTTATTTCATTTTTGATTTCTTCCAGATTTCATCTGATTTATTCTGCACAATAAAATAATTAAACAATTTATGGGAAATAAATTATCTGGAAAAGACCTGATTAAATTGGGTTTTCCAAAAAACAATTCAATAAACATCGCCTTAGGGCAGATAAACAGATATAGAAAAAGAGAAAAAAAAGAATCTATTCTAACAGAAGCAAAAGAGGTTTTGTTGCATCCTGAAAAATTTGAAGGACATGGAACTTGGGGAAAAGTAGCTGAAGGGCTAATTAAACCTGTCCAAGTAAGGATGCATCAGCTTAAAAACACCAGAGCTCCTTTTAAAATTTTTGGTGAAAATGAAATTGATGAACAGGCAAAATTTCAATTGTATGATTCATTGAAACTGCCAATTTCTGTTGCAGGAGCATTAATGCCAGATGCGCATTCGGGTTACGGATTGCCAATTGGTGGCGTATTAGCGACTGATAATGCCGTGATTCCATACGGAGTTGGAGTTGATATTGGCTGTCGAATGAGCCTTTCGATTTTTGATTTGCCCGGTTCTCATTTTAAAGGAAAAGAACATCAATTGGAAGCCATTTTAAAAGACAATACAAAGTTTGGAATGTATGAAACGCACGCTTCTCGTGTAGATCATGAGGTGTTTTACAATAGTGGATTTCAAGACATTCCGTTATTGAAGAATCTTCTTCCAAAAGCTTATAAACAATTAGGAACATCAGGCGGAGGAAACCATTTTGTAGAATTTGGAATTGCTAAAATTGAAAATCCTGAAAATGAATGGAAGCTTGAAAAAGGCGAATATTTTGCTGTTCTTTCGCATAGCGGTTCTCGCGGATTGGGCGCTAACATTGCGAAACATTATACGTATTTAGCAACAAAACAATGTCCGTTGCCAAAAAACGTACAGCATTTGGCTTGGCTGGATCTGAATACGCACGATGGTCAGGAATATTGGCTGGCGATGAATTTGGCCGGAGAATATGCAAAAGCCTGTCATGATGATATTCACAGACGAATTGCAAAAGCAATTGGAAAAAGAGTAGTTGTAACAATTGAAAACCATCACAATTTTGCCTGGAAAGAAATCGTGAATGGTCAAGAATGTATTGTGCATAGAAAAGGAGCAACTCCTGCTTGTGAAGGGCAATTGGGAATTATTCCAGGTTCGATGACTGCCCCAGGTTTTATTGTAAAAGGCAAAGGAAATCCTGAAAGTCTGAATTCAGCGTCACATGGTGCAGGACGTTTGTTTTCGAGAGCAAAATGTAAAAGCACTTTTACACAAAGTCAGATCAATAAAGAGTTGAAGAAACACGAAGTGACTTTAATCGGTGGGAATATTGACGAAGCTCCAATGGCATACAAAGACATCACGAAAGTAATGACGAATCAAACTGATCTAGTTGAAGTTTTGGGGACTTTTACGCCGAAAATTGTTAGAATGGATCGTTAAGGAGAAATTTAAAATGGAAAGAATTATTCAGATAACGGCGGGTCGCGGACCTGCAGAATGCACTTGGGTAGTTGCCCAAGTGCTTAAAAAAGTTTTGGAAGAAGCGCAGGATCAGAATTTAGATGTGGTTTTACTTCAGAGAGAGAAAGGAGAAGAAAATGGAACTATTGAAACTGCCTCAATTTCTGTAAAAGGAAAAAATGCCGATGAGTTTGTGAAATCTTGGGTTGGAACGATTCAATGGATTGGTCAGAGTCAGTTTAGGAAAATGCATAAAAGAAAAAACTGGTTTATTGGAATTTTTGAAATTGAACCAGAGAAGAATGCTATAGTTTCAGAAAATGATATTCAATATCAAGCCATGAGAAGTTCTGGAGCGGGAGGTCAGCATGTGAATAAAGTGAGTTCGGCAATTCGGGCGACTCATATTCCGACAGGAATTGCTGTTGTAGCAATGGACAGCCGTTCGCAACACCAAAACAAAAAACTAGCAACAGAAAGATTATTAAAAAAAATAGAAGACGAGAAATTAATTCAGCTTAAAAATCATGTTGGAAAACAATGGGAAAATCAGCTCCATGTAGAGCGTGGAAATCCCGTGAGAGTTTTTACAGGAAGTGATTTTAAAAAGAACAAAGTGGAGAAAAGCTACAAAGGAACTCGTCAGAAATTAAAAAACGATTTACGAAATGAAAACAACTGATAAATACCTTTTTCAGGCCTTGGATAATTATCCGTTTTGGTTGGAAGGAACAATAGAATCTTTGGATTATGCTTTTTCTTATGATGATAAAAATACAATGGTTTTGTGTTTGTACGGAAGAATTCAGGCAGAGCAGTTAATGAATTATGAAGAAGCGAAATCTTATTTTCAGCAAGCTTTAGCGATTAATATTCATGCTCTTGAAGTATATCCGTATTATTTGAAAACGTTGATTTTAAATGAGGATTACGAAGAAGCACAAAAATTAATTGATTTTGCTCTGACTGTTAAAGGAATAAACAAATCAGAAATTTATGTCAAGAAAGCCATTCTTTTAGAAGCGCAAAATGAGTTTAAAAAAGCATTAGAAGAAATAAAAAATGCGAAACTTCATTTGTTGCAATTTAATTATGAGTCTGATATTATAGATGTTGAAAAGAGGATTGAAAATAAAATTGATTTGCTGAAAAAGAAGAAGGTGAAGAAATCTAAGAAAGGTTCTAAAAAGAAATCGAAATGATTATGATAAAAAAACGATGCAAAATTTGCATCGTTTTTTTAATATACATCAAGTTTGTCATTTCGACGAAGGAGAAATCTTCGCGAGAAGCTCGACAAAGATTTGATTTTCGTTGCGGATTTACTTGTGGAGATTTCTCCTTCGTCGAAATGACAATATTGTGGATAGTATTGTGAGATTAAAGAAAAGTTATTTCCAATGCAATTCCAAAGCAAAACACGTTTTTTCACCTTTTGTAATGCTGAAAGTTGCGGTTGTATGATCATCATCTTCACTTTCGTGAATTACAACATTATCATTGAGGGAAAGCTCTTTCATAAAATTCATTTCAAAGCTTTTAACTTCTTGTTTCATGATCCGTTTTGGATCAACATGATCAAGGCACCATTCCAAGTATTTTACGTTATTTACGTGATTTACAATATCTAAATCTGATAAATAGACTGTTTTTTCGAAAACGGCTTCTTTTTCGTGATTGATATTGATTTTTGAAAATCCTTCTTCTGTTGCTCTTTTTTCTGGAAATAATTCGAAATGTTCAAAAGGCAATGCTAAAGCTTCTGGACGACGCGCTTTGGTATTGAAAACGGCCCAATAGGTTTCACTTCCCACAATCTTTTTTCCGTTTACATACATTTCCAAGGCACGGACAGAACGTGAATTTTCTAAACTGTTAATCCATGTTTTTACGGTTACAACATCTTGCCATTTTGGTAATGCTGTAATTTCAACGCGCATGCGGCTTAAAACCCAAGCTTGATCAAATTCCTGCATATCAGAAAAACTGATTCCGCCAACTTCAGAATGTGCTGCAGCGGTTAATTGTAAAAGATTACACAAATCTGTATATTTTAAGTAGCCGTTTGGCGTACATTGCGTGAAATTGATTTCCCAGTCTTTGCTTAAAACTGATGTAAAATTGGGAGATATTGGCATTTTTTATTTTTTTTAGAGAATAGAGTAAAGAGGATAGATAAAAGACTTTCTTACTTTGTAAGATTTTCTATGTAATGTATGATTTCTTTTCTATTTGTTGCGTAATCAAACCATTTGGTGTTTTCGTTTCGTTTGAACCACGTTAATTGTCTTTTAGAAAATCTTCTGCTGTTCTTTTTGATTTCTTCTATTGCAAAAGGCAAAGTGAATTCTCCTTCAAAATAACTAAATAATTCTCTATAACCGACCGTTTGAAGTGCATTTAACGCTTTATTAGGATAAAGTGTTTCGGCTTCTTTTAGCAGTCCTTCGTTCATCATGATGTCAACACGCTGGTTGATTCTGCTGTAAATGATTTCTCTGTCGGCGTCTAAGCCAATTAAAATAGGAGTGAAGTCTCTATTGTTTTTCTTTTGATTTAAAAAGGAAGAATATGGTTTTTGAGCTCCGATACAAACTTCTACAAAACGCATCATTCGTTGCGGGTTTTGTAGAGTCTGTGGATTTTCAGCTGCTATCTTTTGAAAATATTCAGGATCTAAATTTTTCAGTTGTTCTTGAAGATATTCAATTCCAAGTTTTTCATAGTTTGAATTTACTTCAGCACGAACTTTTGGATCAATTTCGGGAAATTCGTCGAAACCTTTTAAAATGGCATCAACATATAATCCTGAACCGCCAATGAGAATTACGAAATCATTGGTTTGAAATAATTCTTCGATTTTGGCTAAAGCTTCTTTTTCATAATCGCCAACGGTATAATTTTCAAAAATAGATTTGTTTTGAATAAAATGATGTTTGGCTGAATTTAATTCTTCTTGGCTTGGAACTGCAGTTCCTATTGTCATTTCCTTGAAAAACTGACGGCTGTCACAAGAAACGATTTCGCATTTAAAATGTTGTGCCAAAGCAATGCTCAAGGCTGTTTTGCCTATGGCTGTTGGTCCGACAATGGTAATTAGGTATTTCATATTTTTTAGCCCAGATGGAAATGGAAACCCCGGACTTATATTTGTTGAATTTTTTTGGTATAAAAGAGCGACCAGCAGAAGCTCCTTTTATGCCTTAAAAAATTACAAATATAAGGAGGAGTTGGAATGTACAGCTGGATTAGCTTCTAAAATTAATTATTTGGCAGTTCGGTTCCGCATTCATAACAATATTTAGCGTTGTCAAAATGGACTTGGGACTGGCATTTCTTGCATGTTTTTTTACCGCTTACTGAATTGTTTTTTAGACTGCTTTTGGCAAATTCCGCAGTTACGATTCCAGTTGGGACAGCAATGATGCCATAACCTAAAATCATTACAAGTGCCGCAATAAACTGTCCTAGTGGAGTTTGTGGCGAAATGTCTCCGTAGCCTACTGTTGTTAAGGTTACAATTGTCCAGTAAATTGCCATTGGAATGCTGGTAAATCCTGATTCTTTGCCTTCGACTAGATACATAATAGTACCAATGATTACGGTACTAACGAGAACAAAATAAATGAAAACCAGAATTTTTTCTTTACTGGCTTCTATAGCTTCTTTTAATTGCAGTGACTGATGGTTGATTTGCGGAATATGCAAAATTTTGAATAATCGAAGGAAACGTAAGGCCCTTACGATCGATAAAATGCTTGCGCCAGGGAAAAAGATGGACAAATACATGGGCAAAACGGCGAGTAAATCGATAATTCCGTAAAAGCTAAAAATGTATTTGACTGGTTTTTGAATGGAGATAATTCTTAGTATATATTCAATGCTGAAAAATACTGTAATTACCCATTCGCAGATCAATAATTGTTCATGATATTTTGAGCTTACGCCTTCAACAGTATCCAACATTATAAGAAGAACGCTCAATAAGATTAAACCCAGCAACACTAAATCGAACATTCGTCCTAGAATGGTGTTGGTGCCATATAGGACGATTTTGACTTTTTCTCTAAAGATTTCGTATTGTGATTTTTTGTTTTTCATATCCTTAAAGATAATGAAAAGTTTCGTTTTGTTAAAAATGAAGTATTTTTAATGATTTACTTTTGCGGATATAACTCTGAATGATGTTCTTTACGTCGCGATTGTGCTGCATCGGAACCAGAATATTTTTTAAGATATCGATATTCGTGATTTGATAATTTAGATCATAATAGGCATAACCTTTGTAAATTCCGTTTTCGATCAGGATTGCGCTTCGTTCGTTTACATTTCTTCCCCTGTCTATCAATACCATGCTTTTGTTTTCGAAACTGTTTTCTGAGATAAATTGCTGTACTCGTAAATTATAAATTTCGGAAGTGACTTCACCAATGCATGCGCCGTCACATTCTTTGATTTTATATTGAAAACATTCTTTTTTGGTTTGGTATAAGCCTGTCAGTTTTTGGCACAAATGATATTTTGCCGTAATTTTAAAAAGCGCATTTTTGCCTTCCTGTAAAGAAGTATAAGAAGTAATTTCTTTTTTACGTCCGTCTGCTTTTTCAAGTATTAAATTGATGTAACCGTTTGAATCTATTTCTGAATATAAAGCGACGGGAAATACTGTTTTTTTCTGCGAACGATTGTATCGCGGACGATTTACTTTAACTTCTTGACTTTCTTTTAAAAGTGCAATTAATTCGCTTCCGGTTTCATCGTAAGTAATGGTGAAAACTTCTGCCTGAATTCGTTTGCTTTTGGTTGTAATTCCTGTAAAATGCTGATTGACTCTTTTTTTGATATTTTGGCTTTTTCCAATGTAGATTAAAGTCCCATCTTCTTTGTAGATATAATAAACGCCTGTTTTAGCCGGCATTTGATTTAAAATGTCTAAGAATTTTGGAGAAATTCCTTTTTCTACTTCTAGTTTTATAAAATCTTTTACGATGGTTTTTTCAACATCTTTTTCCAAAAGCATTTTGAAAAGCTTAGTCGTAGCCATAGCGTCTCCACTCGCGCGATGTCTGTCGGCCATTGGAATTCCGAGTGAACGAACTAGTTTTCCTAAACTATATGAAGGCTGTTCTGGAATTAGTTTTTTGGCTAATTCTACTGTGCAAAGTGTTTTGGCTTCAAAATCGTAGCCTAAACGACGGAATTCTGTGCGAAGGATTCTATAATCGAAAGAAGCATTATGTGCTACAATAACACAATCTTGAGTGATTTCTATAATTCGTTTAGCAACTTCGTAGAATTTTGGAGCAGAACGCAACATCGCATTGTTAATTCCAGTCAGTTTTACTACGAAAGGCTGAATCGGAATTTCAGGATTGACAAGGCTAATGAATTGATCAACTACTTCATGCCCATCAAATTTGTAGATAGCGATTTCGGTAATTCCCTCTTCATTAAACTGTCCCCCAGTGGTTTCTATGTCAAGTATTGCGTACAAATTAAGTGCTCAGTGTTCAGATTTTAGTATTCAGTTTGTAGAGAAGCACCGAAGTGCGTCTTTACGGCAGTTATTAACGACCGCCAAAAATGCTGCTTCCAATGCGAACCATTGTACTTCCGCATTCTATTGCCAATTGATAATCTCCAGACATTCCCATTGAAATAATTGTAAAATCTTTAATGTCTTGTGATTTTTGGATTGAATCAAAAATAGATTTTAAATGGGTAAATTCTTTTTTAATTTGGTTTTGGTCTTCGGTAAAAGTGGCCATTCCCATTAAACCTAAGATACGAATATTTTTTAACTCTTTAAACTCCGCAGAAGTTAAAAATTCATTTAGTTCATTTTCGTCCAAACCAAATTTAGATTCTTCTTCGGCAATATAAATTTGAAGAAGGCAATCTATTGTTCTGTTGTTTTTTAAAGCTTGTTTATTGATTTCTTGCAATAATTTCAAACTGTCAACGCCATGAATTAAAGTCACATAAGGCGCCATAAATTTGACTTTATTGGACTGAACGTGACCAATCATATGCCATTGGATATCTTTTGGCATTTGTTCCCATTTTTCAGTCATTTCCTGAATTTTGTTTTCTCCAAAGATGCGTTGCCCAGCTTCATAAGCCTGCATCAAATCGGATACAGGTTTGGTTTTTGAAACGGCAACTAGAGTTACATGTTCAGGTAAAGTTGCTTTAATTGTATTTAAATTCGATTGAATCGACATGATATTTCTTTTTATAAAAACTGCTTCGAGATTTTCTCTGCCTTTTTGCTTTCGCTATAATCGTAAAAACCTTCGCCAGATTTCACTCCCAGTTTTCCAGCTCTCACCATATTTACTAAAAGTGGGCAAGGAGCATATTTAGGATTTTTGAATCCGTCATACATTACATTTAGAATGGCTAAGCAAACATCAAGACCAATAAAATCAGCTAATTGAAGTGGTCCCATTGGATGTCCCATTCCTAATTTCATTACCGTATCGATTTCGTAAACTCCAGCAACTCCATTATATAACGTTTCGATTGCTTCGTTTAGCATTGGCATTAAAATTCTGTTTGCCACAAAACCTGGATAATCATTTACTTCTACAGGAACTTTCCCTAATTTTTCAGATAAATCCATGATGATTTTAGTTACTTCATCGCTTGTATTGTATCCGCGAATGATTTCAACTAATTTCATAATCGGCACCGGATTCATAAAGTGCATTCCGATAACGCGTTCTGGATGTGCTACAACAGCTCCAATTTGTGTAATTGAGATTGAAGAAGTGTTGGTTGCCAGAATAGTATTGTGAGAGCAAAATTCGTTTAATTGTTTAAATATGTTCAGTTTTAATTCAACGTTTTCAGTTGCGGCCTCAACTACTAAATCAACGCCAACAACTCCGTCTTTTAAATCTGTATAAGTAATAATATTGGTAATGGTTTTTGCAACATCTTCCTGAGTGATTGTTTCTTTAGACAGCATACGGTCTAAGTTGGCAGCAATAGTTGCCATTCCTTTATCTAATGATTTTTCAGAAACATCGATTAATTTTACGGTAAATCCGCTTTGTGCAAAAGTATGAGCAATTCCGTTACCCATTGTTCCTGCTCCAATTACAGCTATTGTTTTCATTTTATGCTAGATATTTTTTTATGATTTAGCCACGAATTCACCAAATAATTCGTGAATTCGTGGCTAATTTATTTTTTGAAATTTTATTATTTTTTGAAACAATCAATAATTTGATAAGCCACGCGTAATGCATCAGTTGCCTGCTCAAGTGTTACAACTGGAGTTGTGTCGTTATTGATAGCATCTGCAAACGAATTTAACTCGTCTAAGATTGCATTGTTTTGTTCTACATCTGGATTAGTGAAATAGATTTGTTTTTTTACGCCTTCAGCATTTTGAAGAATCATATCAAAATCTCCAGGAACTTCTGGTGCATCTTTCATACGAACCACTTCACATTTTTTCTCTAAAAAGTCAACAGAAATGTAGGCATCTTTTTGAAAGAAACGTGACTTACGCATGTTTTTCATTGAAATTCTGCTGGCAGTTAAGTTAGCAACACATCCGTTTTCGAATTCAATTCTGGCGTTGGCAATATCCGGAGTTTCGCTGATAACCGAAACACCGCTCGCATTGATGCTTTTTACTTTAGATTTTACAACGCTTAAAATAGCGTCGATATCGTGAATCATTAAATCCAAAACTACAGGAACATCTGTACCGCGAGGATTAAACTCTGCTAAACGATGCGTTTCTATAAACATCGGATTTTCGATCATTTCCTTAGTAGCGATAAAAGCTGGATTAAAGCGCTCTACGTGACCTACTTGTCCTTTTACGTTATGTTCTTTGGCCAAAGCAATAATTTCTTCAGCTTCTTCAACGGTATTGGCAATTGGTTTTTCGATAAAGATATGTTTTCCTGATTTTATGGCAACTTTTGCACATTTGTAGTGCGAAAGTGTTGGAGTTACAATATCAATCACGTCGACAGCGTGAATGAGTTTGGCAATTGTGCTGAAATTTTTATAGCCAAATTCTTTTGAGATTTTTTCGGCATTTTCTTGATTTTCGTCGTAAAATCCAACTAATTCGTATTTGTCAGATTGTTGTAATAAGCGTAAATGTATTTTACCAAGATGACCAGCACCTAAAACTCCTACTTTTAACATGAGAATGTATTTTAAACAAAAATATAATTTATTTGCTTAACGTGAAAATGAATTTATCTAATTGTGAGTTATGAATTATGAGTTATGAATTTTGAGTTACGATTGGAACTGTTCTTTTTTTGTTTAACACCCTGAGCGAAGTCGGCGGGCGCTTAGTTAGGACGCGAAAAGCTCCAATTTCGTTCAGCATAATAAATGAGAGCTTTCTACTTTCTACTTTTGGCTTTCGACTTTATAAAATTTATTATTTAAAAATCAATATTTGAAATCCTGTTTTGTTTCTTATTTTTGCGAAAATAAAACCTACCCATTTTGAAAGACACTGCCAAACATCAAGGACTTCGTAATCAATTAGTAACCACTTTAGAGCAAAAAGGAATTACTGATAGAGCGGTTCTAGATGCGATAAAAAAAATCCCGAGACACCTTTTTTTGAATTCCAGTTTTGAAGATTTCGCTTATCAGGATAAAGCTTTTCCTATTGGTGCGGGACAGACCATTTCTCAGCCTTATACGGTGGCTTTTCAGTCACAATTGCTCGAAGTCAAAAAGGACCACAAAGTTTTAGAAATAGGAACAGGCTCTGGCTATCAGACTGCTGTTTTGTTTGCTTTAGGCGCAAAAGTATATACTGTTGAGAGACAAAGCGAATTATTTAAAACCACGTCTAATTTATTTCCTAAATTAAATATTCGTCCAAAACACGTTACTTTTGGTGATGGTTATAAAGGATTGCCAAATTTTGCGCCTTTTGACAGTATTATAGTTACAGCAGGCGCACCGTTTATTCCGCAGCCATTAATGGCACAATTAAAAATAGGAGGAAGACTTGTTATTCCGTTAGGAGAAGATGTTCAGATTATGACTTTATTAATCAGGAAAAACGAAACGCAATTTGAAAAACATGAATTTGGAGAGTTTCGATTTGTTCCTTTATTAGAAGATAAAAATTAATGAGAAAGCCCGTTTTGAACGGGCTTTTTTATTGTGTAAGAATTGAAATATATCTTTCCAGACATTCTTTTTCTTTTTGAGCTATAAACAGAAAAAAATCTTCTTTGTTTTTTTGGGTTTGAGCAATTTCTAAAGACTGGTGATATTGCATTCTTGTTTCATAATCTCCTTTAATATTGGCTATTGGATAACCTTTTTGCATCAGAATTAAATTCATTATTAATCTTGAAGTTCTTCCGTTTCCATCAATAAATGGATGAATTGTAGCTAATCGTTCATGCATTTCAGCAGCAAGAATAATGGGGTGTAATTTATTTTTATTGATTTCATACCAAACAAAATATTCTTCCATTTCCTGTGGAATCATTAAAGGTTGTGGAGGCATGTGACTACTTCCCTGAATCATAACTTGAACTTTTCTATAGCGTCCTGCATCTTCTGGAATAATTCCGCGTAAAATTAGATTATGAATAGATAAAAGATCACGTTCGTTTAAAGAATTGTTTTTATTCATTAAATCTTTAATAAAGCCAATTGCTTCCTGATGATTTATAGCTTCAAGATGTTCCCGCATGCTTTTTCCAGAAATTGTCAAACCTTCATTGATGACCATATCTGTTTCACGAAGTGTCATTGTATTTCCTTCAATTCGATTGCTTTCAAAAGTATATTCCAATTCTAAAGCTTGTTTTATTTTAAAGCTGTCATACTGGCGGTAAGAACCTAGTTTTTCTTTTAAGGCATCAATTTCTTTTAAGATTTTTTCTAAAGAAGTAGATAATTTAAGATTTGAAACCGTTTTATTGTATTTGATTTCGTCTTCAGCAACTTTTAATGCTTTTAAGGCAAGTTCGTCATCCCCAATTTCATTAAGAATCTTTTCTTTAAGCCAAGCAATCATTAAAGTTTCATAATCAATTTCTAAAAGTTGAGAAAGTTTAATAATTTGATCTTTGGTTGGTTTTCGTGTTCCTGATTCAAATTTACTAATCAACGCTTGATCAATTCCTGCAAGATGAGCCAATTCACGCGTTTTTAATCCTTTCTGTTCTCTGGCGTTTTTTAATAAAGATTTCATTTAATGAAAATTTTAGTCTTGACAAATTTAGTCAATTTTAGATCAAAAGAAAAGCGATGTTTATACACCGCTTTTTCTATAATTATTTTGGAGGCAGAGAGCCGTCTTTTCTCATTTCTTTCACTACAGCTTGCATAATTGCATCAACCGTCTGGCCTAAATCTGTAACATATTGAGATTCTGTAGTTCCTGTCCAGATTAATTTGTTTTGTTTTAAAGAAAAAACATTGGTTTCTACCATATAAGAAGTGGTCTCCTGATAATAACCTGGATCATAAAAGTTAGGAGAATACATTCCGTACCAGTTTCCAAAACCATATCCATACATTCCGGTGTACATTCCGTCAAAACCTCCGTAATACATTCCTGTATAAGTGCCTGGAACATAATTAACTTCTTTTTCTTTGCTAACTAATCGCATACTGATTACTCCATCAAAGTTTTCATCTTGCAAAACCTTTAGCTTTTGTTCTTGCGTTAATTGAGAAGTTGCGTTTAAATATTGATACGAAGTTTTGAATATCGGATTGGCCGCTGCAATTCTGTTTTCTGTAATTCTTCTTGAAGCTTCGTCTTTGACTAAAGCTACAACCAAAACTTTTTTAAATTGTTCCTGAGTTATAGTTACATCAGGATCTCTCCAGCTGTTTACAATTGAAGTATTACTGCCACAACTTGAAAACACAATAGCGAAAAATAAAACTAAATACTTTTTCATATTTTACAGTTAAATTATTTGTAATAAAAATAACAATAAAATATTATAAATATATCATTAAGAGGAAATTAAATTTGCTATTAGTTGTAAGCTTTTTTAATTCTGTCCAAATCTCTTTTTGTATCTTGTTCTTTTAGAGATTCACGTTTGTCATAGTTTTTCTTTCCCTTACACAACCCGATCTGAAGTTTTGCTAAACCTTTTTCGTTGGTAAATAGCTTTAAAGGTATAATGGTTAAACCTTTTGCCTGAACATTTTTATGAAGTGTTTTTAATTCTTTTTTGTTTAAAAGTAGTTTTCTTTCGCTTCTTGATTTATGGTTGAATTGGTTTCCAAAAGAATACTCTTCAATATAAGTGTTAATGGCGAAAAGTTCCATGCCGCTAAACTCGCAGAAACTTTCGGTAATATTGGCTTTTCCTAAGCGGATAGATTTGATTTCTGTTCCTGCCAAAACAATTCCAGCAGTATAAGTATCGATTATTTCGTAATCGAATCGGGCTCTCTTGTTAAGTATATTGACTGATTTTATCATAGTTGCAAATGTAAGACAAAATTGAAAAATGTTGCAGTTAAAGATAATTAAAGTTTTCTTTTAATATATGATTTAAATCAGTCTTAAGCAGAAACCTTACTCATAAGTTTGTTCTGTAATTAAAAACAAAATAAAAATGAAAAAGATTGTTACCTTAGTGAGTATCGTATTAATCAGTTTAACTGCTAAAGCTCAAGATTCGTCTCAAGGATTAAAAGGGGCTTGGTTTGCCACTTCTCAATTTGGTTATCAGCAGACTAAAAATGAAGGCAATAAAAATACAAATTTATCTGTAATTCCAGTTGTAGGTACATTTGTTACTCCATCGGTTGCTGTTGGAGCGGGTGTAGGGTATATTAATATCAAAGCCGATACAGATGCAGGAACAGCAGCTAAAACAGATTTAATTGTTGTTCAGCCTTTAATTAGAAAATACTGGAATGTAGCTGGTTCGTTATACTTCTTCGGACAAGCAGCAATTCCAGTTATTACAGGTAAAGAAAAAGAGAGTGAGTTGAAAGTTAATCAGGTAGGGCTTTCAGTATCGGGAGGTTTAGATTATTTTGTTACTAAAAACTTCTCTGTAGAGTTCTCTTACGATTTGGCCAATTTTACTTCTACAACACTTAAAGCGAAGGATGGAGAAAAAACAACTGTTACCAATTTTGGTTTGGCACACGTTGCCAATGTAGATCCATTTTACAATACAGCATTAGCAGGAAGTAATCCAAACTTGACTTCTCCTGTTTCTGTCGGATTTAAATTCATATTCTAATTTATTCTTTATTTGATTAATGTAAAATTCTATTTAGTAATTTTGCGAAAAAGGAAGACCGTACTTTTTTGAAGTACGGTCTTTTAATATTGTTTAAAAAGTATAAGATGCAAAATCAATCCAAAGACCCCTTACATGGGATTACACTTCAAAAAATTGTTGAAACTTTAGTCGATTATTATGGCTTTGACACTTTAGGAGAATTAATTCCTATAAAGTGTTTTAATTCAGATCCAAGTGTAAAATCAAGTCTTACTTTCTTAAGAAAAACAGATTGGGCTCGTAAAAAAGTAGAGGATCTTTATATTAAAACGCTTCCTAAATTAAGCTGATTTTTATAATTTATACGAAATCATAACACCACCACGGTAAGGTAGCCATTCACCGCTTTTATTCCAGTGAATTGCTTTTTCATATCTTCCAGGAGTTCCGTCGTTATAATATCCATGATAAAATCCTTGGTGCCATCCGCCACCTACAAAAAAGTCAAGTAAAAATTTATCGCTTAATTTTAGATTGTAACCCACTGTAGCTCCAATTCTGTAACCAAAACCATCTTCGTAATGGGTGGTATTCCAATAATTCCATTTTTGTATTTCGTATTTATCAGCTCCAATGTGTGCGCCAGCATAAAAACCATTGTATTTCTCCTTAAAATGGTAGCGAATTTCTGGAGTAACGGTGACAAACTTCATTGGATTTTTTCCATCAAATGATTCCCAAAAAGAAGCCATTACATCGGCACTAAATGTGGTTTTTTCTCCAATGCTGGTTTCAATACCAATATTTGGGATTAGTAACAAAGCAGTTGCTCCATTAAATTTTACAAAAGTCTGACTTTGCATTTGCACACAAAGCAAAAGAAGAATTAAGGCGGATATCTTTTTCATATATTTTTGGGAATTCAAAACAGCCTTTTAGCTGATTTCGAGCGCAAATATAGCAGATAATGCTTGAGAACTATTAATTATAAGATTATTTTAACAAGTATAAAACTTTACTTTTCTAATAATGAATAAATTACTTTGTCTAAAAATTTTCCGTCCCAAAATTCTACTTCTCTCAGATGTGCTTCTTTAACAAAACCGCATTTTTGTAATACCTTTTCAGAGGCATAATTTTCGGGATCGATTACAGCTTCTATCGAATGTAGTTTTAGATCTTCAAAACCAAAAGTAATTAATTTCTTTACAGCTTCTGGAATAATTCCTTTTCCATGCTGATCAGGCGAAAGAATATAACCTATTTCAGCTCGGTAATTTTCGGGTTGCATTCGATAATAGCCAATAATCCCAAGTAATTTGGTGTTGCCTTTAAGTCTAATAGCCCAATTTATGCCAACATTAGTTTCAATTTTTTCATCAATCGTTCTGATGTGTTCCAGAGCGTCTTCATGGTCTTTCACTAAAGGTCTTGGGATGTATTTCATAGTCTCAGGATTAGAACGCAAGTCAAAAACTTCTTGTACGTCCTTATCTGTAAGCCTGTCTAAAACTAATCTTTCTGTTTCTATTACTGGAAATGGGGTAAAATTAAAATTTAACATTTTTTACTTTATAATATTGTAATACTAAATTTTGCACTGAAATTTTTGTTTTCTTCTAATGTCAAAATCCCTTCTTTGTTATATAAGTCACCTGTATTCTGATCGGTATCAGAATAACCAAGCCAAGGTTCGATGCAAACAAACGGAGCATTTTCTTTTGTCCAGATTCCTAAACTTGGAAAATCGTAATAATCCACCTTCACATAGGGTTTTGAATTGTTAAGAATGGTTAATGATTTTGATTCTAATGTTTTAAAAATCAAGGCGTCATTTTTGAACAGTTCATAATTTAAAGGAATTACATTATTTCTCGTTTCCAAAACTTTAGTCTTAGATGAAATTAAATCATTTTCAAGAAGATAGTATTTTAAATTTTCCTCTTTTTCAAATTGAAACGCATAATTTTCAAAGCTATCAGGAAGTGCTATTGCCGGATGTGCTCCAATAGAGAAAGGCATTTTTTCTTTTCCATTGTTTATTACTCTATATTCAAGCTCCAGTGCATTTTCGCTAAGCGTATAAATAAGTTGCAACTCAAATTCAAAAGGATATTTTGCGAATGTTTCTTGAGAAGATTTAAGAGAGAAAACAGCTTTGCTTTCAGTTTTTTCAATCAATTCAAAATCCATGTCACGTGCAAAACCATGGCGTGGCAAATGATATTCTTTTTCATTAATTGTGTAGGTGTTGTTTTTTAAAGTTCCTACGATTGGAAAAAGTACAGGTGAATGCTTGCCCCAGAAATCTGGATTTCCCTCCCAAATATATTCGTTGTTTTGATTGTCTTTTATAGAAAATAATTCGGCTCCAGCATGTTTGATAGAAGCTTTTAATATAGAATTTGAGATAGTTGTAGTCACAATGTTGAATCTAAAATGAATGTTTTTTTAATGGATGTAAATATATTTTATAAAATTTAGTTTTTTAAGAAAAAGGCTTAAATTATTTTATTGATAAAATTATGCTAAAATTAAATTTATGTTTTAAAATTTCTCTGTAAATAGCTTTTTTTTTCATTAATTTGCTACATAAACAGCTAAAAAATATGAAAAAGCAATCTGCAAAAGCCATTTTAACCGCGGCTTTATTTTTTGGGATTTCTTCAGTATGGGCGCAGCAAACTCCGTCAGCACCAGCAGCAAATCCAGTAAACAATTACAATTACCATGATGCCTTTGGACCTCATTTTTACAGTAAAAATGGTACTTCAACTCGTACTGCGAGCGGTGAACCAGGAGTAGAGTATTGGCAGAATAGAGCCGATTATCAGATTACGGCAAAATTAAATGCAACTACAAATGAGATTGTAGGTACAGATGAAATTACTTATACCAATAATAGCCCTAATAAATTATCATTTCTTTGGCTGAATTTAGATCAAAACTTATTCAAAGACGATTCTAGAGGAAATGCTGTTGTGCCTTTAACAGGAAGTCGTAACGGAGCTCAAGGACAAGTTTTTGATGGAGGAAATAAAATTAAATCTGTAAAAGTAGTTTCTGGAGGAAAAAACAAAACAGAAGTTGATGTTAAATATGTAGTTACAGATACCAGAATGCAGATTTTTCTTCCTCAAGCATTGGCTGCAAAAGGAGGTTCTGTAAAGGTTAAAATTGAATTCTCATTTATTGCGCCTTTCGAAGGATCAGACAGAATGGGGGTTTTGGAAACTAAAAACGGAAAAATCTTTACAATTGCACAGTGGTATCCGCGTATGTGTGTGTATGATGATGTGCGAGGATGGAATACGGCTCCTTATTTAGGTGCATCTGAGTTTTACTTAGAATATGGTGATTTTGATGTGAAACTTACAGTTCCCGGAAATCATTATGTTGTAGCTTCTGGTGAATTGTTAAACGGTCAGGAAGTGTTTTCTGCTGAGCAATTAAAAAGATATAAAGATGCTGCAAACAGTGATAAAACGGTGACAATTCGCTCAGAGCAAGAAGTTAATGCAACAGCAAATAGTAATTCAGGAACAGAAAAAACATGGCATTATAAAATCAAAAATGCGCGTGATTTCTCTTGGGCGTCATCTCCAGCATTCATTTTAGATGGAGCAAAAATTAATCTTCCAAGCGGTAAAAAATCATTGGCATTATCTGCTTATCCTGTTGAAAGTGCAGGACAAGGTGCTTACGGACGTTCTACAGAATATGTAAAAGCGTCAATTGAACATTATTCTAAACAATGGTTTGAATATCCTTATCCAGCAGCTACAAACGTTGCAGGAAATGAAGGAGGAATGGAATACCCAGGAATTGTTTTCTGTGGATGGAAATCTAAAGGACAAGATCTTTGGGGAGTGACCGATCATGAATTTGGACATATTTGGTTTCCAATGATTGTGGGGTCAAACGAAAGATTATTTGCGTGGATGGATGAAGGATTTAATACATTCATCAATTCTTTAAGCACTGCTGCGTTTAATAACGGCGAATACAAAGAACAGCCTACAGATTTACATCAAGAAGCAGAATCTTTCACACGCCCAGATTTGGAAACTATCATGAGTTCTCCTGATAATATGAAAGAAGCTAATATTGGAATGTTATGCTACTTTAAACCAAGCGCAGGTCTTATTTTATTAAGAGAACAAGTCTTAGGAAAAGAACGTTTTGATACTGCTTTTAGAACTTATATTGAGCGTTGGGCATATAAACATCCGCAGCCAGACGATTTTTTCAGAACTATGGAAAATGTGGCAGGAGAAGACTTGAGCTGGTTCTGGAGAAGCTGGTATGTAAACAACTGGCGTTTTGACCAAGGTGTTAACTCAGTTAAATATGTGAAAAACGATCCAGCTAAGGGTGCTGTAATCACAGTTGAGAATTTTGATAAAATGCCAATGCCAATTGTGTTAGATGTTAAAACAAAGAGCGGAAAAGTAACAAGAGTTAATTTACCTGTAGAAATTTGGCAAAGAAATAACTCTTGGTCTTTCAAACATAATTCGACTGAAGAAATTGAGAGCATTACTTTAGATCCTGACCATGCTTTCCCGGATAATAATGAGTCAAACAATGTTTGGACAGCGGGAAAAGGTAAAATAGAAAAAGATCTTATTTTAGATCCATATTTAGGTAATTATGTTACTGCAAAATCTCCTCTGACAATTGAATTGACAGAGAAAAATAGCGTTTTAAATGCAGAACTTCCTAATTATCCAAAATTTGCATTAGAGCCTGTTGCAAACGAAAAAGATACATTCGAATCTGCTAGAGCTGGCTTAAAACTTAAATTTAACGAAGCTAAAAACGGTTTCGATTTGATACTTTCAAACGGTCAAGTAATACCTTTTACTAGAAAGTAATTTAGAATAATAGAGAAAAATTTAAAGCCCGATAGTTATTTTAACTGTCGGGTTTTTCTTTTGTTTTAAGTTTCAAGTTTAGGTTTCAAGTTTTTAATTCGTTCAAGTTAAAAGTAAAACCTTAGAACCTCAGTACCTTAGGATTTTAAAATCTTTAAAAAACAACAAAACGTCAAAAAAATGTTAGAAATTTAATTTTTTGTTTTGTGAATAAAAAAAAGATGTACTTTTGCACCGATGAATAAAATAAGTTTACATATAACTTCTTTGTCACGGACAAACTCACCGATTACTTCTCCCGAAGTACGGACACTATCTCTATAGTGTTCACTGAGTTTTATAGCCGTATATTTATTCATATCCATTTTTCATTTTGAAATCACATAATTTGTCCATTGGACAAACACATCCTAAAAGTATTTATTATTTTGTAAATTTTCTTAATCAATGTTTTGATTTTGAGAATGTTACTTCTTTTATGCTTAATTTTATTGGATTCAATTCTGGATTTCAAGCGAATCAATATGCTTTAATTTTTAACTCTAACTTCAATAATTGAAATGAAGATCTCTATTGTTGTAACTCAAGAAGAACATTTTAAGTATGCGCAGGAAATCTGCGATACGATAGAATCATCTGCCTTATTAAGAGGTACGGGGATTGCTAAAAGAACTCCTGAGTACATTCAGAAAAAAATGGCAAATGGTGATGCAATGATTGCTTTGGCTGACGGAAAATTTGCAGGTTTTTGCTATATAGAAAGCTGGCAGCACGGAAAATTTGTTGCTCATTCTGGATTAATTGTACATCCTGATTATAGAAGTCATGGTTTGGCAAAAAAGATAAAATCGAAAGTTTTTGATTATTCTTTAAAGAGATTTCCAGATGCTAAAATCTTTGGTATTACAACTGGTTTGGCAGTTATGAAAATTAACTCTGAATTAGGTTATAAACCAGTTCCGTTCTCAGAATTAACAACCGATCCAAGTTTTTGGGCGGGTTGTAAAACCTGTACTAACTTCCCAATTTTACAAAGCAAAGAAAACAAAATGTGCCTTTGTACAGGAATGTTATACGACCCAAAAGAAAAACAAAAAACGCCACCAAGACATCCTTTTAACGAGGCTGTTTTAAGCAGACTTAAAAAAATTAAACAGGCATTATTCTTAAACAAAATCTTGTCATTATTTGTCTAAGTCAAATTAACTAGAAAAAATCTCAAACTGCTAAATACGAAAGTATTAGCCAAAATTATAAAAAATGAAAAAAGTAGTATTAGCTTATAGCGGAGGATTAGATACCTCGTATTGTTTGAAATATTTAAAAAATGAAAAAGGATACGAAGTTCATACTGTTCTTGTTGACACAGGAGGATTTTCTGCTGAAGAATTAACAGCTATTGAAAAAAGAGCTTACGAGTTAGGAAGTGCACAACACGCCAACTTAACAATTTTAGATAAATATTACGATAAAGCTATCAAATACTTGATTTTTGGAAACGTATTAAAAAATAACACATATCCATTATCAGTAAGTGCTGAACGTGTTTTTCAAGCAATTGAAGCTATAAAATATGCGAAAAAAGTAGGAGCTACTGCAATCGCTCACGGAAGTACTGGTGCAGGAAACGATCAAATTCGTTTCGATTTGATTTTCCAGACTATTGCTCCAGAAATCGAAATCATCACGCCAATTAGAGATTTAAAATTGTCAAGACAAGAAGAAGTGGAATATCTTCAAAAAAATGGTGTAAGCTATTCTTGGGAAAAAGCACAATATTCTATCAATAAAGGACTTTGGGGAACTAGCGTTGGAGGAAAAGAAACGTTGACTTCAGGACAACCGTTGCCAAGCGAAGCTTATCCATCGCAATTACAAAAAGAAGGAGAAGAGAAAGTAACACTTCATTTTGAGCAAGGAGAATTAGTTGGTTTAAACGGAAAAACGGATAAGCCTTCAAATAATATTGTAGCTCTTGAAAAATTGGCAAGTGCTTACGCAATTGGTAGAGATATTCACGTAGGAGATACCATTATCGGAATTAAAGGAAGAGTTGGTTTTGAAGCTGCAGCTCCGTTAATTATCATCAAAGCGCACCATTTATTAGAGAAACATACTCTTGGAAAATGGCAGCAATACTGGAAAGAACAATTAGGAAACTGGTACGGAATGTTATTCCACGAAGGTCAGTTCTTAGATCCAGTTATGAGAAACATTGAAACTTTCTTGCAAGACACTCAAAAAACAGTAAATGGAACTGTAACCGTTTCATTAAAACCATATCATTTCTCGCTTGACGGAATAGAATCTCCAAACGATTTGATGAACACAGGTTTTGGTCAGTACGGAGAAATGAACAATGCTTGGACATCAGAAGATGCAAAAGGATTTATCAAGATTTTAGGAAATGCACAAAACATATTCTCATCTGTAAACAAATTAGATCATGATTAATGTCGGAATTATTGGTGGTTCGGGTTATACGGCCGGAGAACTCATCAGAATTTTAATGTATCATCCAAAAGTAAACATCGATTTTGTTTACAGTACAACAAATGCTGGAAAGCCACTTTCTGTAGCGCATCACGATTTGATGGGAGATATCGAAATGAATTTCACAGCCGAAATCAATCCAAATGTGAATGTAGTTTTCTTGTGTTTAGGCCACGGAAAATCAATTTCATTTTTGAAAGAAAATCAGTTTGCAAGTCATACTAAGATTATTGATTTAGGAAATGATTTCAGATTGAATAAAGATGCGCATTTTGAAGGGAAAGATTTTGTCTACGGTTTGCCTGAGATCAATAAGGCTGAAATCAAAAAGACAAATTATATTGCTAATCCAGGTTGTTTTGCAACGGCTATTCAGTTGGCTTTATTGCCTTTAGCAAAACATAATCTGCTTAATAATGATGTTCATATTAATGCCACAACTGGAAGTACAGGAGCAGGAGTAGGTCTTTCAGAAACTTCTCATTTCAGTTGGAGAAACAACAATATGTCGCATTATAAAGCATTTGAACACCAGCATTTGGGCGAAATTGGAGAAGGTTTGGTGCAGTTGCAAGATGATTTTGACAGCGAATTGCTTTTTATTCCAAACAGAGGAGATTTTCCAAGAGGGATTTTCGCTACGCTTTATACATTGTGCGATGATAGTTTGGAACAATTGGTTGCTAAATACGAGGATTTCTATAAAAACGAACCTTTCGTAACCGTTACCACAACAAACATCAACATGAAACAAGTGGTGCAAACGAATAAATGTATTATCAGTTTATTGAAAAAAGGAAACCGGGTTCTCATAACATCAATTATCGATAACTTAACCAAAGGTGCTTCAGGACAAGCAATTCAAAACATGAATTTAATGTTCGGATTAGAAGAAAGCACAGGTTTACATTTGAAACCAATCGGATTTTAATATTATAGTTGATGGTTGTTGGTTTATAGTTTATGATATTGAGCTTAAACTATCAACCATCAACCAAAAACCAAAAACTAAAAAAAAATGAACTTATTCAACGTTTACCCATTATACGACATAACTCCAGTAAAAGCAGTAGATTGTACTATTATTGACGACAAAGGAGTAGAATATTTAGATTTATACAGCGGTCATGGTGTGATTTCTATTGGACACACACAGCCGGATTATGTAGCTAAACTTAAAAATCAAATAGATAATTTAGGTTTTTATTCGAATGCTATTCAGAATCCTTTACAGGTTGAATTGGCTCAAAAATTAGGAAAACTTTCAGGTCTTGAAGATTACGAATTGTTTTTATGCAGTTCTGGGGCTGAAGCGAATGAAAATGCTTTAAAATTAGCTTCTTTCCATAACGGAAAATCAAGAGTTGTAGCTTTTGATAATTCTTTCCACGGAAGAACTTCTGCAGCCGTTGCGGTTACAGATAACAAAAAGATCGTTGCGGCAATTAACGCACAGCAAGTTGTTACTTTTTTACCTTTAAATCAAATCGAATTAGTTGAAGCTGAATTAGCTAAAGGAGATGTTACAGCAGTAATTATCGAAGGAATTCAGGGAGTTGGAGGTTTAGACCAGGGAACAACTGAGTTTTTTCAGGCTTTAGAAAAAGCATGCAAAAAACACGATGTTGTTTTAATTTTAGATGAAGTACAATCAGGATACGGAAGAAGCGGGAAATTCTTCGCTTTCCAACATCACGGAATCAACGCTGATATTATTTCAGTTGCAAAAGGAATGGGGAACGGTTTTCCGGTTGGAGCGATTTTGATTTCTCCAAAATTCGAAGCAAGTTTCGGATTATTAGGAACTACTTTCGGCGGAAGCCACCTGTCGTGTGCAGCAGGAATTGCAGTTTTAGATGTAATCGAAAAACTAGATTTACAAAAAAATGTAAATGAAGTTTATGAATATTTCTTAGAGAAAATCAAAGAAGTTGACGGAATCAAACAAGTAAAAGGAAAAGGTCTAATGCTTGGAGTAGAATTTGATTTTGATGTAGCCGCTTTAAGAAAGAAATTAATCATCGAGAAACATATTTTTACAGGAAGCGCTAACAATAAAAATCTGTTAAGAATTTTACCGCCTTTGACTGTGAAAAAAGCTGATATCGATACGTTTGTAAAAGCTTTAAAAGAAAGTTTAGAAGAATTAAAAAACTAAACATAATACTATTATCCTAACAGGTTTCCAAAACCTGTTAGGTATTAATAAGTTTCTATAAAAAGAAACAACCAAAAAACAACCAACCCACTTGAAATTATGAAACCATTATCAATTGAAACACGCAATGCGGTTTTGCAGACTATGGCAAAGCTGGTCGAGCAAGAGCGGAATGAGATAATCTTGACCAATCAGGAAGATCTTGCCGATTACGACGGTTCAGATTTAGCGATGGAAGAACGCCTGAAAGTAGATGATAAAAAAGTCGATGAAATGATTTTATCATTAAACCAATTAGCTTCTCAAGAAGATCCCGTTGGTGTAGAGCGTTTTCATTTTACGCATGATAATGGAATAAAAGTAGTGAATAAAACCGCTGCTTTCGGAACGATTTTAATTATTTACGAATCTCGTCCAGACGTTACAATCGAAGCTGGTGGAATTGCCTTCAAATCTGGAAATAAGATTTTATTAAAAGGAGGAAAAGAGTCTTTAAAATCAAATTTGAAAATCGTAAGTCTTTGGCATAAAGCTTTAGAAGAAAATGGAGTTTCAAAAGACTGGGTGGAATATCTGAATTATAACAGAACTGAAACACAGGCTTTTTTAGAAAAACCAACTCAAAAAGTCGATTTAATAGTTCCGAGAGGTGGAGAAAAACTTATTGAATTTGTAAAAGCACATGCCACTTGCCCAGTTATTGTAAGCGGACGAGGAAATAATTTTATTTACGTTCATGAAGATGCCGATACAGATTTGGCTTTAAAAGTGATTTTAAACGCTAAAACAGCTAAAATTTCGGCTTGTAATGCACTAGATAAAGTTTTGATAAGTTCTAAACTTCCAAATTTTGAAGGTTTTACAGCTATGTTAATCGAAGCTTTAGTAGAATCAAAAGTGGAAGTTATCGTTGATAAATCATTAGAGAATTTTGAAAACACGAAAACACTTCAAAATGAAGATATTTGGTATGAAGAGTTTCTAGATTATAAAATTGTAATCGGAACTATCGATTCTCAGGAACATGCTATTGACAAGATTAATAAGTATTGTGGTGGACATTCTGCAGCAATTATTACCAGAAACGATGAAATCGCACAACAATTTATGGAATCAATAGACGCGGCAGCAGTTTACCAAAATGCTTCGACCCGTTTCACGGACGGCGGACAGTTTGGTTTAGGCGGAGAATTAGCGATAAGTACGGATAAACTCCATCAAAGAGGACCAATTGGTTTACAGCATTTGGTAACCAATAAATGGTACGTGTACGGAGAAGGACAAATACGTTAGAATTTTAGATTTTAGAGTTCAGATTTTAGATTGATGATTAACGATTTTTGATTTCAGATTATTAGAATTTGGAATTTATTTTTTGGAATTTATTATAGATAAAGCTTTGCGAACGTAGCGTTTGTAAGCACAAAGAATATAAAGCCTTGCGCACTTTGCGGTTTTAAAAAAAACTTAGTGCCTTAGCGCCTTCGCGGCAAAAACAAAAGACATGGCAAAAAAACGGATTTTATTAAAAATAGGAAGTAATACTTTAACCAAAGAAACCAATCATATTTCGAGGGGAAAGATTGAAGATCTTGGAATACAGATTGCATCTTTAAATGACGAATATGAATTTATCATAGTAAGTTCTGGAGCAATTGCGGCGGCAAAGCAATTTGTAAAATTGGACAATCAGGATAAAGATGTTTTTGTGAAACAGGCTTTAGCTTCAATTGGACAGCCTCATTTAATGCGGATTTACAATGAAAATTTTAAGGATTTAGGATTAAATACCTCTCAGTGTTTACTTTCTTATTCGGATTTCGAAAAAGAGCAAACCAAAAAGAACATTGTAAATACGATTAATGTATTAGTCAAAAACAATTACATTCCGATTATCAATGAAAATGATACCGTTGCTACAGATGAGATTAGGTTTGGAGATAATGACAAATTAGCGGCTTTAACAGCGGTATTGCTAAATGTTGATATTCTTATAATTGCGACCAATACAAACGGAATTTACACTAAGAATTCAATTCATGATGAAAATCCGGAAACGATTAAATTAGTAAATGATTTAAAAACGCTCGAGAAGGAAATCGGTGAATCAAAATCATCACATGGAACAGGGGGAATGCAATCTAAAATAGAAGCAGCCGCAATTTCAAAAGCAGCAAACATTGAAACCTGGATTGTAAATGGGCTGAATGATAATTTTATTTTGAAGGCGTTAAAAGATGAAATTCCTTTTACTAAGATATTATAATTAAAGATGAGAGTAATTACCTTAATTTTAGTAATCTTTTCATTAAAATTGAATGCTCAGATTGACGGGAAATTTCGACATGAAATATGTAAAGTAGGACCAAATTGTTTTGCTTATCAATTTTATAAAAATGGCGTTTTTGAATTTCATTATAGCTAAGATATTTTAGGAATAGGAATTATAAAAGGTAAATATTTAAAGGTTAAGGATACACTGAAATTAACTCCTGATAAGGTTTATTTTTCTAGGCCTACAAAAGTATTAGAAACTGATGACGGAAATTTAAATTCAACCAGAATATCAATTGTTTATCAGGAGGTTTCTAAAATTGGAGAAACTGGGGAAGATTCAGAAATACAATGGAAAGTTTCGATTAATGACGGAGAATATATTGAAACAGATCAATCTGGTGTTTTGATTTTACCTAAAACAGAAATTAAGAAAATAAAAATTAAGGATTTTTTTTATTTAAACGATGATAAGAGTGGCTTAATTGAAAATACTTTTTATCCAAAATTAAATACAAACAATATTGAGATTTTTGTGTCAGAAAGTGGTGCTGAAGATAAAAATCCAATGGTAAGCTGGATGACAAAATTATTGTTTATAAAAGGCAGAAAGTTGTATCCAATTACTTTTGAAGCTGAACAAGCTTATCTGGGAAAAGAGAAAACATATTACAAGAAGATTGATTGAAACAAAAAACAAAAGAAAACAAATGAACTATATTTCAATAAAAGACATCAACTCATTATCAAAATGGGTAAAACAAGCGATTAAGATCAAAAAGAATCCGCTTAAAAATCAAAGTTTAGGAAAGAATAAAACTCTTGGAATGTTATTCTTCAATCCAAGTTTAAGAACGCGTTTGAGTACTCAAAAAGCGGCAATGAACTTAGGAATGAATGTTATGGTAATGAATTTTACCAATGAAGGCTGGACATTAGAATTCGAAGATGGAGCCGTTATGAATTCTGGTGCGTCAGAGCACATCAAAGAAGCCGCAGAAGTAGTTTCGCAATACTGTGATATTATCGCAATCCGTGCTTTTGCAGGTTTGGTAGATAAAGAAAAAGATTATCAGGAAACAGTAATTTCAGGATTTTTGAAATATGCTACCGTGCCGATTGTTAATATGGAAAGTGCTATCCGTCACCCGCTGCAGTCACTTGCAGACGCAATTACAATGGAAGAATTCAAACCTAGACACAAAGATAAACCAAAAGTAGTGCTTTCGTGGGCGCCACATCCAAAAGCATTGCCACAGGCTGTAGCCAATTCATTCGTAGAAATGATGCAGATGCAGAAAGATATGGATTTTGTAATCACACATCCAGAAGGTTACGAGTTAAGTCCGGAAATCACAAAAGACTGCAAAATCGAATACGATCAAAACAAAGCTTTTGAAAATGCTGATTTCGTTTACGTAAAAAACTGGAGTAACTTCAACGATTACGGAAAAGTAACTAACAGCGATCCAAATTGGACCGTCACCGCTGAAAAAATGGCTTTAACCAACAACGGAAAATTCATGCACTGTCTTCCTGTACGTCGTAACGTAATTGTAAGCGATGAAGTTTTGGACGGAGAAAATTCAATCGTAATTGAACAGGCAAATAATAGAACGTATTCAGCACAATTAGTTTTACAAAAGATTTTGAAGAAATTGTAAATTAAAGTTACAAAGAAACAAAGTTACAAAGTGACAGAGGCTTAAACCTTGTAAAAAAAACTTTGCAACTTTGTTACTTTGTCACTTTGAACCTTTCAACCTCATGAAGAAAGTTACCGTAATAAAAATAGGTGGAAACATCATCGATAATTCAGCAGAATTAGAGCAATTTTTAACCGATTTTTCTAAAATAGAAGGATATAAAGTTTTAGTTCACGGCGGTGGAAAATCGGCTACAAAAATGGCACAGAGTATTGGATTAGTTCCGCAAATGATTGACGGACGCCGAATTACAGATGCTCCAATGCTTGATGTTGTGGTGATGATTTATGCAGGACAAATCAACAAACATATTGTAGCGCAGTTACAGGCTAAAGACAATAATGCGATCGGTTTTTCGGGAGCTGATGGAAATTTAATCCAGTCGACAAAAAGAAATCACCCTACGATCGATTACGGATTTGTGGGCGATGTAAAACAAGTCAATACCAAATTACTAGCGACTTTATTAGAAGCTGCAGTTGTTCCTGTTTTTTGTGCCATCACACACGACAAAAACGGACAATTGTTAAATACCAACGCTGATACAATCGCAAGTGAACTATCAATTGCTTTATCTGAAGTTTTTGATGTTACGCTGACCTACTGTTTTGAAAAACAAGGTGTTTTAATGGATTCAGAAGACGAATCATCTGTAATTACAGAAATCAACGAGACATTATATAATAAACTAAAAGAAGAAAAAGTAATCCATTCCGGAATGATTCCAAAATTGGATAACTGTTTCAATAGTTTGTCAAGAGGCGTGCAGAAAATCAAAATTGGACATCACAGAATGCTTCAAAATTCGGATATTCCACATACAACAATTACATTATAAAAAATGTTGCCACAAATTGACTTTGATTTTTGCTGTTAAAAGAGAAAATAATTTTAGAGAAACATTAAAAAGTTCATTTTGATTTTAAATCTACAACAAAAAAATAATGTTTGGAAATCCGTGTAATTAGTGGCAAAAAAATAGAGCGCGCGAGGTATTTTAAATAAATTTGCGCAAGTAAAAATGGTCAAAGGAAAGCTCAAAAACTTTGCTGCTTTGTTCCTTTGAGCCTTTGAACCTTATTAAAATGAAAAATATAGATACGCTTACCCAAGAAGCAATTAGTTTATTAAAAAGCTTAATCGAAACCCCTTCATTTTCAAGTGAAGAAGATCAGACGGCTCTTTTAATAGAAAATTGGTTCAATCAGAATGAAATTCCTTTCAAGAGAGAAAACAACAATGTGTGGGCTTTCAACAAATATTTCGACGAAAACAAACCGACACTTTTACTAAACTCACATCACGATACTGTTCGCCCAAATCAAGCGTATACCAACGATCCGTTTAAAGCAATCGAAAAAGACGGAAAATTATTTGGTTTAGGAAGTAACGACGCTGGAGGATGTTTAGTTTCATTACTAGCGACTTTTGTACATTTTTACGAAAATCAGAACCTTTCTCACAATATTGTAATTGTGGCTTCTGCGGAAGAAGAAAGTAGTGGTAAAAACGGTTTAAACAGTGTTTTAAAACATTTACCAGAACTAGATTGCGCTATTGTAGGAGAACCAACTTTAATGCAATTGGCAATTGCTGAAAAAGGACTTTTAGTTCTTGATGTAAAAGTAAAAGGAACTGCAAGCCACGCTGCACATCAAAACGACGATAATGCATTATATAAATCAATTCCAGTAATGGAGTGGTTTAAAAACTATAAATTCGACAAAATCTCAGACGTTTTAGGTCCTGTAAAAATGACTGTAACGCAGATTAACGCAGGAAAGCAGCACAATGTTGTGCCTTCAGAATGTGATTTAGTAGTTGACATTCGTGTAACAGACCGTTATACCAATGCCGAAATCTTGGAAGTGGTAAAAGCAAATGTAAACGCTGAAGTAACACCAAGATCAATGCACTTAAATTCATCGTCTATTCCAATCGAGCACGGTTTGGTTCAGGCAGGAATTGCTTTAGGAAGAACAACGTATGGTTCGCCAACACTTTCAGATCAGTCCGTTTTAAGCTGTCAGTCTCTGAAATTAGGGCCAGGAGAAACATTGCGTTCGCATTCAGCAGACGAATTTATTTTTGTAAATGAAATTGTAGAAGGAATCGACCTGTATATCAAAATACTAACGGGTTTCTTTAAATTATAATAAAAGAAAAACCGCCACCAATTCACGAATTGTTTTTTTACTATTGAAATGAAATATTAATTCGAATTAATTCGAAAAAATAATCGCAAAGATTTGAAAAAAATAATTCGTGAATTGCTTCGCCAGTTCGCTAGCGCTCGAGTCGTGGCAAAAAAATAAGACCTATGAAACTTTGGGAAAAAGGAATACCAACAGATAAACAAATCGAACAATTCACCGTTGGAAACGACCGTGAACTGGATTTAGTTTTAGCAAAATATGATGCTTTAGGTTCAATCGCGCACGCCAAAATGTTGGGTCAGATTGGTTTATTAACTCAGGAAGAAACAACATCTTTGGTTGATGCTTTAAACGAAATTATTGCAGATATTGTAGTAGGTAATTTCGAAATCGAAGATAGTTTTGAAGATGTCCATTCTAAAATTGAATATCTGTTAACGGTAAAACTAGGCGATGCAGGAAAGAAAATCCACACCGCGCGTTCTCGTAATGATCAGGTTTTAGTAGATGTTCATTTGTATTTAAAAGATGAATTAAAAACAATCAAAGAGCAGGTAAAAACATTGTTTGATTTGTTGATGGAATCGGCAGAAAAACATCAAAATGTGTTATTACCAGGTTATACGCATTTGCAAATTGCAATGCCATCATCATTCGGAATGTGGTTTTCTGCTTATGCTGAAAGTTTGATCGACGATATTACAATGCTGAATGCTGCTTCAAAAATTGTAGATCAGAATCCGTTGGGATCTGCAGCTGGTTATGGAAGTTCATTTCCAATCAACAGAACGTTTACGACTCAGGAGTTAGGTTTCGAAACTTTGAAATACAATGCTGTTGCGGCACAAATGAGCCGTGGAAAAGCAGAAAAAACAGTTGCCTTTGCAATGACAAGCGTTGCAGGAACGTTGTCAAAATTTGCGATGGATGTTTGTCTGTATATGAGCCAGAATTTCGATTTTATTGGACTTCCGGCGCATCTTACAACAGGTTCGAGCATTATGCCTCACAAAAAGAATCCAGATGTTTTCGAATTAATCAGAGGAAAATGCAATAAAATTCAGGCGCTTCCATACGAAATCACTTTGATTACAAACAATCTTCCAAGTGGTTATCATAGAGATTTACAACTTTTAAAAGAAGGTTTGTTTCCAGCGATTCAAAACCTGAAAGCTTGTTTGGATATTGCAATCTTTTCAATAAAAGACATTACAGTAAAAGATCATATTTTAGAAGATAAAAAATACGATTATCTATTTACTGTAGATACTCTAAACGAAATGGTTGTTGCAGGAATGCCGTTTAGAGATGCTTACAAAGCTGTTGCTGAACAATTAGAATCAGGAACGTATCAGTCTCCAAAAGCGACAAAACATACGCATGAAGGCAGTATCAACAATTTATGCTTAGATGCAATAAAAGATAAAATGAAAGCGGCTTTTTAGTTTTGTTAAATGTGAAAAATAAGCTGTAAAAAGTAAAAAGGTCATTGAAACAAATCAATGACCTTTTGATTTATAGAAGAATTAGTTTTTTACTAATTTAAATGTTTTGCTTCGATTGTCAATTTGTACTTTGCACACATAAATGCCTTTTGCAAGATTGCCAACGTTTAGTTCTAATTTTTCTTCAGGAGATACATTTTTTGAATGCGAATATACTTTCGATCCATTCGATGAAAATAAATGTACTTCAGCTAAACCATTATCTGAACTTGAAAAATCAATATTCAAAAGACGATTTATAACTGATGGATAATACTTCAAATCCAGATTATTTGAATTATTGTCATTAAGGCCTAAATTATTGCAGCTTGTAGAAAGAACGCCTTGAGGAGTAACCTGAAGTGTCGCTCCGGCTCCGCACGAAGCGTTTGAAATATAGCCCGCAACATTCCCGATTGGCAGAACACTATAAGGGTAAGAAGGTTTTGTAACTGCAGTTCCTGAATTTGCAGGCGCATTCAAACAATCTGTAAAGGTAATTCCGATTGTTCCACCATCAGTACTTACATAATTTTTAAAGGCAGTTCCAATTTTAGCAAAATCAGTTCCTTCAACGTAGCAAGTTGTGTTATTACTTCCGCCGCCTAAACCAATGGCTAGTGAACCAGAAACAGAGGTATTATAATAGCAGTTTAAAATATGAAGTTCAGCATTTCTTGCTCTTGGCATTCTTTCTTTGCATCCTTCAGCCCAATAGCAATTTTTAAAAGTGATGCTGTAATGGCCGTCAGAAGGAGCATCAGTTTTAGAAGAGCCCACCAAATCAGAAAAGCGATGATCATCTGCTCCGCCAGAACCTCCAGCTTTTGGCGCTTTCAGATAAATGAATTTGCACCAAGAAACAGTCACGTTATCGGCAGCGCCTTTATTGTCAAAATTGCCATCCACTCCGTCTTGAAATTCGCAATGATCGACCCAAAGATTCGTTGCTTCTGAAGTAAGGTTGTCACGCCCATCAACATCATATGCGCCTGGTCCTTCAAAAATTAAATTTCTTATGATAATGTTATTAGAACCAGGTTTCAAACTTAAAATCCCTGAGCCAGCAGCCGTTTGATCCAGATTTAATAATCGTGAGCCCGGAAGGCCAATTATGGTTTTATCATTCACCAATAAACTCGTATAAGTGCAATTTATAGTTCCTGAAACTAAAATAACCTGTGGTGTAGTTAGTTTTAGTTTTGCAGTCAAATCAGCTAGAGTAGTAACTGTAACGGGAGTTGCATTCCCACCGCCAGTTGCGGAGGCGCCAAATCCTTCGGGAGCACTCATAAAATAATTTTGAGCAAACAGAAAGGAGCAAGGCAGAAGCAATGCTAATAAAATAATTTTTGTTTTCATTTTTTAAAGTGTGGTTTTTTGTGGTTTTAATTGTAAATGTAATCGATTGCACAAATGTAAAAGAATTAAAATAATTTCAAATTAATTTATCAGATTTTGTGTTTTAAGGTTTTGATTTTTAGAATTATAAATGTTGTTTTTACGTTTATAATATCAAATAAATTGTAGATATATTTATAAAAAATAGTAAAGGTTGTTAGGTTAAAAGCAGAAAATTCATGCTAAATACATATATTTGATGTGCCAGTTTAAAACACGCCAATGGAAAAATTCAAAGATCAGTCGACCCTCCATCTTTTTGAGAAAGGCTTAATTACTGAAAATCAGTTTGAAGAAGTTAAAACCTATAGAAGCCTAAAAATCTTTTCATTAAATGCGGAATTAAAATTGTTCCTTTATTTATCAGTATTGCTGTTTACTTCAGGAATTGGAATTTTGATTTATGAAAATATTGATACCATCGGGCATATTGCCATTTTATCATTGCTTTTAATTGTGATTGCAGTTTGCTTTTTTTATTGTTTCAAACATTCCAAAGGTTTTCAGAAATCAGAAACAACATTTGAACATCCTGTTTTAGAATATCTGGTTTTGGCGGGAAATATTCTAACCTGTATTTTCATTGGGTATCTCCAATTTCAATATAAACCCTTTGGAGAGCATTACGGATTGGCGACTTTAGTACCAACCATTGTTAGTTTCTTTTGCGCATATTATTTTGATAATCGAAGCGTTTTAACTATTGCAATTACTGGTTTGGCGGCTTATGTGGGACTTTCAGTTACACCACAAGATATATTTAATGACAGCAATAATTTGTATGCAAGCCAAAGTTTAAGCTATTCAGCAGTAATGTTAGGAGTTTTATTGGTTTTATGGACAATCTATAGCGAGCGAATTTCACTCAAAGCTCATTTTGGTTTGGTTTTTCTCACTTTTGCGCTACACATTGTAAGCATCGCGGCAATTAGTAATTTAACCGGTTATGATACTTTAACTTGGATACTATTTGCTCTAATTTTAGCTGGTTCAACGTATTATTTTTATAAAGCCAGTTATCAGTATAAAGCCATGTCTCTATATGTATTTATGATTGTTTACGCTTATATCGGCGGAAACATTGTTTTGTTCAGAATTTTTGAAAATGTTGATTTCTCTGATATTTGGGAATTACTTATTTTCTTGTTGCCAGCTTACTTTGTTGGTTCGATTATTATGTTTATTAAATTGATTAAAAACTTCCATAAAGAAATCGCAGAATGATAGTATACAACAAACAATTATTGGATAATGAGGTTTTAACGGATGAAGCGGATGCTTTGTACAAAGGAGGTTTTATCAGTAAAGAACAGAAGAAATTTATAGAAAAAGAACTTCCAGTTTTAAAAAGCCAGAAAAATATCCTTGTTAGAATAGGTTTCTTTTTGCTTGGCTGTTTATTATTTGGTTCAATTTGTGGAGCAATTTCTTTGTTTGGGCTAAGCGCTGAGAATACATTTTTTAAAATCTGCTGTTATATTTTTGCTGTGGTTGGATTTGTAGGAACAGAATTGCTTGCGAATCAAGAATTTCATAATCACGGTTTAGATGATGCTTTTATATTGAGTGCGCTTTTATGCTTAGGAGCGGCAATAGGAATAACAACGGAAGGTTACGAAATGGTAATTGCTTTTTTTGTAGCAGTTGGAGCGCTTTTTATCTTTCTAAGGTATTTGCATGTAATTTCAATGCTTGTGTTCTGCCTTTCTGCAACGGCATTTTTGTTTTTTGGAATGTTTGAATTTGGAGATATCGGAAAAGCTATTTTACCATTTACAGCAATGATTTTTGCAGGAGTTTTTTACTTTTTGACGAAAAAAATGATGAATCGTCTGAACGAAAGGTATTATTACAACGGACTATTATTGGCAAATAGTTTTTGTCTAGTTTTATTTTATCTTTCTTGTAATTACTTGGTTGTTAGAGAACTTTCAGCAGAGCTTTTAGGAACAGAAGTAAAACATGGAATAGATATTCCGTTTGCATATTTCTTTTATGCTTTCACTTTTATAGTTCCAGTACTTTATTTGGTTCAGGCTTTAAAAACGAAAGACAGATTAATGCTTTGGATTAGCTTTTTAGCTATAGGATTTTCAATTTATACGATTCGATTTTATCATTCGGTTTTACCGATTGAGGTTGCGCTTACACTTGGCGGTATAGTTTTATTCGGAATTGCTTATTTTTCAATTAGAAATTTAAAAGAAAAAGAAAGCGGTCTGACTTTTAAACCAGATAGAATCAATCATTCAGATAGCTTATTAAATGCAGAAGCTTTAGTTGTAGCTTCAACTTTCGGTATGAAACCAGAAGTAAAGCCGCAAGCTTCTCCAATGGAGTTTGGAGGAGGAGGTTTCAGTGGAGGCGGATCTGATGGAAGTTTTTAAGTTTAATTATGAGTTGTGAATTATGAATTATGAGTTGAGCGCTAATTTGAATTAAAATTGGACTTGGCGTAAAAATATAAAAGCCTGGAATTATACAAATAATTTCAGGCTTTTAATTTTTAAAATTTGTTGTATTCTAAGTTAAGTAATTAACTCATAATTCATAATTCACAACTCATAATTTATAACTTAGATCTTGCTTTTTAACGCTTCAGCATCAATATCGCTGTGCGAAACATCGTAAACTGCTTTTCCGTTTTTGATTAAAATCAATTGTGGAGATTCGTGATAAACGCCAAATCGGCTGGCGATTTCATTTGAAATATCTCTGTGTGCGATTAAATCTAAAAAATACGCATCAACCACACCTTCAAGATCAAATTCTCTTTCAAATTGCTTTAAAGCCATACGGCTGATGCTGCATCTTGTGCTATGCTTGAAAATTACAACTGGTCTTTCTTGAGAAATGGCTTCAATTTCCATTAATTGAAGCATATCGGTTAATTCTGTCCAGTTTACTTTACTTTTTGCGGCTTCTGAGTTCTCAGAACTTCCGAAGATTGAATTAAAAAAACTCATATTTGGCTTGTTTTATGACTTTTTGACGCGTTAAATCGAGAAAAACTTGATTTAAACTGTCTTTTTGTCTGTTTTTATGCTATGGAATATAATTTGTCTGTTTCAATGCAAAGTTAAATTATTTGAGTTAAAAAAGTACCTCAATAAATCGTAACTTTAATCTTATAAAATGTCAAACAAATAAAATCAATCAAAAACGTAAAAATATGAATATAAATAAGTTTACTATTAAATCGCAAGAAGCCATTCAGCTGTCTCAGCAGTTAGCACAGCGAAATGGCCAACAGCAAATTGAAAATGAACACATTTTCAAAGCTATTTTTGAAGTTGATGAAAACGTGGCACCATTTATCTTGAAAAAACTAAATGTAAATGTGCCTTTGTTTTTACAAATTTTAGACAGTACAATTCAGAGTTTTCCAAAAGTTTCTGGAGGAGATGTAATGCTTTCCAGAGATGCTAATAAAGCTTTGAATGAAGCTGAAATTATCGCACAAAAAATGAACGACGAATACGTTTCGATCGAGCATTTAATTTTAGCCATTTTTGACTCAAAAAGTAAAGTTTCTCAGATTTTAAAAGATCAGGGAGTTACAGGAAAGGGTCTTAAAGCTGCTATTGAAGAATTAAGAAAAGGCGAAAGAGTAACTTCAGCTTCGGCAGAAGAAACCTATAATTCGCTAAATAAATATGCTAAAAATTTAAACGAATTAGCTCGTACAGGAAAACTAGATCCAGTTATTGGACGTGACGAAGAAATTCGTCGTGTATTGCAGATTTTGACTCGTAGAACCAAAAACAACCCTATGCTTATTGGTGAGCCTGGAGTTGGTAAAACTGCGATTGCAGAAGGATTAGCGCACAGAATTGTGGATGGTGACGTTCCTGAAAACTTAAAAGAAAAAATCGTTTTCTCATTAGATATGGGAGCTTTGATTGCCGGAGCGAAATACAAAGGAGAATTCGAAGAACGTTTAAAATCGGTTGTAAAAGAAGTTACAGCTGCAGAAGGTGACATCGTATTGTTTATCGATGAGATTCATACGCTTGTAGGAGCGGGTGGAGGTGAAGGTGCGATGGACGCGGCAAACATCTTAAAACCAGCTTTAGCACGTGGAGAATTAAGAGCAATTGGAGCTACGACTTTAGATGAATATCAAAAATATTTTGAAAAAGATAAAGCGCTTGAAAGACGTTTCCAAAAGGTGTTAATCGATGAACCTGATACTGAAAGCGCGATTTCAATTCTTCGTGGAATCAAAGAAAAATACGAAACGCACCATAAAGTTCAGATTAAAGATGAAGCAATTATTGCGGCAGTTGAGCTTTCGCAAAGATATATTACGAATCGTTTCTTGCCAGATAAAGCGATCGACTTAATGGACGAAGCGGCTTCTAAATTGCGTATGGAAATCAATTCGAAACCAGAAGAATTAGATGTTTTGGATCGTAAAATCATGCAGTTGGAAATCGAAATTGAAGCCATAAAACGTGAAAAAGAAGAAAGCAAACTGAAAATTTTAGGTATGGAATTAGCCAACCTGAAAGAAGAACGCAACGAAATCTATGCAAAATGGAAACAGGAAAAAGATATCGTTGACGGAATTCAGGCTGTAAAACACGAAATTGAAGACTTTAAATACGAAGCAGAACGTGCAGAACGTGACGGAGATTACGGAAAAGTAGCTGAAATTCGTTACGGAAAAATAAAAGAAGCACAGGAACGCCAAGAAACATTGCAGAAACAATTGCTTGAATTCCAATCTGGAAATTCTTTAATCAAAGAAGAAGTTACCAGAGAAGATATAGCAGAAGTTGTAGCAAAATGGACAGGAATTCCGGTAACCAAGATGCTTCAGACAGAAAGAGAAAAACTATTGCATCTTGAAGATGAATTGCACAAACGTGTAGTAGGTCAGGAAGAAGCGATAGAAGCAGTGAGTGATGCGGTTCGTAGAAGCCGTGCCGGTTTACAGGATATGAAAAAACCTGTTGGATCATTCTTGTTCCTAGGAACAACTGGGGTTGGTAAAACGGAGCTGGCAAAAGCTTTGGCTGAATATCTTTTTGATGACGAAAATGCCATGACTCGTATCGATATGAGTGAGTATCAAGAACGCCACAGTGTGAGCCGTTTGGTTGGTGCGCCTCCAGGATATGTGGGTTATGATGAAGGAGGCCAGCTGACAGAAGCCGTTCGTAGAAAACCATATTCTGTTGTATTGTTGGATGAGATCGAAAAAGCGCATCCAGATACGTTCAATATTTTATTGCAGGTTCTAGATGAAGGACGTTTGACAGATAACAAAGGACGTCTGGCTGATTTTAGAAATACGATTATTATTATGACCTCAAATATGGGAAGTAATATTATTCAGGAGAAATTTGAAAACCTAAAAGGAAGTGTTGAAGCAGCAACAGAGGCAGCTAAAAACGAAGTTTTAGGATTATTAAAACAAACTGTTCGTCCTGAGTTTATCAACCGTATTGACGAGATTGTAATGTTTACACCGCTTACGGTAGAAAATATCTCGAGAATTGTGAGTTTACAATTAAAGAGCGTGACCAAAATGCTGGCTATGCAAGGCATTACAATGGATGCAACTCCAGAAGCTATTGGGTATTTGGCAGAAAAAGGTTACGATCCACATTTTGGAGCTCGACCAGTGAAACGTGTGGTTCAGCGTGAAGTTTTAAATCAATTGTCAAAAGAAATTTTGGCAGGAAATATTACAACAGACAGCATCATTTTATTAGATGCTTTCGACGGCAAATTGGTTTTTAGAAACCAGACAGTTAAATAATTATTTTTGTTTAGTTAATCTTGAAAAGCATCAGTGTTAAAGCTGGTGCTTTTTTTTTGCCGTGAATTCTGAAACTTTTTGCACAATTCTTATAACAATAAATCTTGAAGAAATATTCAATTTTAAGTTTATAAAAATCAGCAAATTATTAATTAAAAAAATCAAAATCATGAACAATATTTTCAGAGGATTATTAGCAGGATATGGTGCTAAAAAATTAGGAGGCGGATGTTTCGGAACCATTATAGTTTTTATTATTCTTTGGGTTCTTTTAGGACAATGCAACTAAAAAATGCTGTACAGAAAAATACGAATAAAAAGATAAATTTTGATGCAATATTATTGGGCAGATTAAGCCAAAATGTCTAGATTCGCGTCACTAAAAAATAAATTTAAAAAATGGGTTCAGGTTTTTTCGCACTATTAGATGATATCGCAGCAATTATGGATGATGTTGCAGTAATGAGTAAAGTTGCCGCAAAAAAAACAGCAGGGATTTTAGGTGACGATTTAGCTGTAAATGCAGAAAAAGCTTCTGGATTTGCATCTTCACGAGAATTGCCGGTTTTGTGGGCTATCAGTAAAGGTTCTTTATTGAATAAAATCATTATTCTTCCAGTTGCATTCCTTTTAAGTGCATTTTTTCCGATTGCCATTATAATAATCTTAGTTTTAGGAGGGCTTTTTTTAGCATACGAAGGAGCCGAAAAAATCTACGAGTTTATCGTTCCTCATAAACATGAAGAATCTGAGGGAATTACAGATGAAGTTCTTACTGAGGAACAAATTTTATTAATTGAAAAGGACAAGGTGAAATCGGCAATTGTAACAGATTTTATTCTTTCGGTTGAAATCGTGATTATCGCATTAGGAACTGTAATGGAACAGCCTCTCCTGCAGAAAATAATTGTAACTTCGATAATTGCAGTCGTAGCTACAATTGGGGTTTATGGAATAGTAGCGCTTATCGTTAGAATGGACGAAGCAGGTTTTAAGCTTATTAAATCTAGCAAAAGTGAAAAGAGTCTTTCAAGATTTATCGGAAACTTGTTAGTAAAAGCACTTCCGTTTGTAATAAAAAGTTTAACCGTAATTGGGACGATTGCTTTACTTTTAGTGGCTGGAGGAATATTTGTACATTATATTCCATTTTTTCACCATTTGTCAGAAGAAATTAAAATCCCTTCAATCTTCAAAGAATTTACGGTTGGATTAGTTCTAGGATTTATAGTTTTACTTTTTGTAAATCTTTTCAAAAAGATTTTTCAAAAGAAAACAGCTTAATTCAGCTTTAAAAAAAATAGTAAAAGAAACACCAGTACACGCTGGTGTTTTTTTGTTTTAGGAGCAGGAGTGATTCATTTAAAAGAAAGTTCAGTCCCGCTATTCACTATATTTTTTGTTGTGAACCCCACAACAAAAAGATGCCGTTTCTATCGGGGCTATTTTAGAGAGTTTTTATTTTTATAAGAAATAACGGTATTTTTTTTAATAATTTTTATTGAATAAGTTGTTGGTTTTGAAAAGATTAATTATTGGTCTGAATTTTTTAACATTTCTGCTAAGCAACCTTTGCCACTAAGTATTGTCTTCATAGTAATTAACAATTAATTATTATTTTATATGAAAAGTTTTAGATTAAAAACAGCTTTAGTAGTATTATTTTTATCAATTGGATTTGTTTCATGCAGCAGTGATGATGATAAGGATTCAGCACCAGCTCTAACCACAAAGGCAGCTTTAGTAACAGAAATTAAAGGACCGGCAACAGGAAAAGTTAATGATGAACTAAGCTACGATGTGACTTACATAGTTGATAACGCTTGTGCAGAATTTGATAAAATCTCGGAAGTAACAATTGGATCTGTAAAAGGTTTGCAAGTAATTGCGAAATACCCATCAGAAGTTTGTACCCAGCAAGTGCCAGAACCAAAGAAAACAGTTTATAAATTCAAGTCTACTACAAAAGGAACCTTTGAAATCAAATTCAAGAAATCAGAAACAGAATTCTTAACTCAGAAAGTAGTTATCGAATAATAAGAAGCTTAGCTGATATTTTTTTAGGTTGAAAGCCATTTTACAGAGATTTGAATCAATGTAAAATGGTTTTGTTTTTTATAATCACTTAAAATTTTTTGTATTATTTCACGCAACCTTTGTAATTTAGCACCATCTATATAATATATTCAGAATAACTAAATTTAAATTTTATATGAGAATTTTTAGAATACAAACGATTTTGGCAGTGTTATTTTTAGCTGTTTTTTCAGTAGCATGCAGCAGTGACGATAATGGAAAAGAAACACCTCAAACTATTTCTAGAGCTGCAAATGTTACAGCGATTTCTGGACCTGCAACTGGCAAAGTGGGTGTCGATGTTAATTATGATGTATCGTTTATAGTTGATAATGCTTGCGGTGAATTTGATAGAATTGGCAGTACATCAATTGGTAAAGAAGAAGGATTTCAAATAGAAGCAAAATACCCTACGGGAACTTGTGCGAATCAAACGCCAACTGCGCTACATACACTTTATACATTTTCACCACAGTCAAAAGGAACTTTTGAAATAAAATTTAGAAAATCTGAAACAGAATTTTTGGTTAAAAAGCTAGTTATCGAATAAGTTTTTTTTAGATATAATTTTAAAACCATTTTACAAGAGATTTTTATTCAATGTAAAATGGTTTTTTGATTTATATGAAATAATACAGGTCCATTAGTTGTTATATAAAAGTTATCGACTTTGCCATTCCTTTAAAAAGTACTATTTTTGCACTCTAAATTTTATGTCATGGCGAAAAGAAAGTATAAAATATCGGTTATTCAGTTAAACCTGAATGATGTTGCCGAAAATAATCTTAAAAAATGTATCAGCTGGGTAAGAGACGCTGCGAGTCAAGGTGCAGAAGTTATCTTATTACCTGAATTATATAGCAGTCATTATTTTTGTCAAAGTGAAGATGTAGAGAATTTTGCATTAGCAGAACCACTTTACAGCACTTCATTTATTGCATTCAGCGAATTGGCAAAAGAATTAGGAGTAGTAATTATTGTTCCTTTCTTCGAGAAAAGAATGGCTGGAATTTATCATAACAGTGCTTATATTATCGATACTGATGGAACTGAAGCTGGTTTATATCGTAAGATGCATATTCCAGACGATCCTCATTTCTATGAAAAATTCTATTTCACTCCAGGTGACTTAGGTTTCCAAGCGATTGAAACTAAAAAAGGAACTGTTGGAACTTTAATCTGCTGGGATCAATGGTATCCAGAAGCGGCTCGTATTACAGCGCTTAAAGGAGCAGAAGTTTTATTCTACCCAACAGCAATTGGATGGCATCCAAAAGAAAAAGAGCAATATGGAGAAAATCAATATGGCGCTTGGATGAACGTAATGAAAGGTCATGCTGTAGCAAATGGTGTTTTCGTTGCAGCTGCAAACCGAATCGGTTTAGAAAAGTATATCGACGGGACAGAAGGGATTCAATTCTGGGGAGCTTCTTTTATTGCTGGACCGCAGGGAGAAATTTTAGCCCAAGCTTCGCACGATAAAGAGGAAATCTTAATTGCTGAGGTTGATTTAGACCTTCAGGAAAATGTTCGCCAAAATTGGCCATTCTTCAGAGATAGAAGAATTGATGCTTTTGGAGATATTACAAAAAGAGCAATCGATAAATAATCAATTTATCTAAAATATAAAAAAAGGACAAAATGTGAATTTTGTCCTTTTTTTATGCAAAAGAGCATGTTACTCCTCTTGAGCTTTATATTATAAACATTTGTCATTTGTTATAAATATTTAACTTCTCCGAAGCTTTATAATCAGGCTTCAAAATTTAGTTTTTTAAACTCTCTTTTTATAAACAAAAAGGAGCCATTCAATTGAATAGCTCCTTTTCTCGTTTTTAGCTTTATATATAGATTACTTCACCTGGAAAGTAACTCTTCTCACGATTTGACGTGCTTCTTTAGAATTTTTGTTAACAGAAGTATCTTCTCCATTAGCAATTACATTCAATCTTGAAGCGTCAATTCCAGCATTTACTGCTACTTTTTTCACAGCTTCAGCTCTTTTTCTAGATAACTCAACATTGTAGTTTGAATTTCCAATTTCGTCAGCATAACCAATAATGTCAGCAGATTTTCCAGGATTATTTTTCAAGTATTTCACTAAGAAATCAACACCAGATAAAGATGCATTTGTTGGTTTAGACGAATTGAAATCGAAATAAACATTTACATAACCTCCGTTGATTAATTCTTCAACCGTATTGTTTGTAGCTGTTCCTGCACCTTTCTTTTCGTAAGTTTTATCTAAGTAGCTTTCTAATTCATCTGGCACACCATTTTGATTAGTATCAATAGATTGTCCTTTAGTGTTAACGGCAACTCCTGCAATAGAATTTGGTTCTAAATCGTATAAATCAGCAACTCCATCTTTGTCTGTGTCCAAAAGACCAGTTTCGATTAAGTCCACTCTTTTTTCCAATTCGCTAATTCTGTCTTCTTCGCCAACCCAATCAGCATGTTTTTGGTTTTTACCTAAGTAGAATGTTAAACCAACAGAAGCGTTTAATAAAACACCATCAAAAGCACCTGTAGAAGTAGTTCCCATTCCGTCAAAGTTCCAGTTTTGTCTTCCGTTAACAATTCCAGTAAGATCTCCTGTCAAAGCAACTCGATCACTCAATCTGATTTGTCCCGTTAAACCAGCAATTCCATGAGCCATGTAATCTTGACCTCCAAATCCAGTTTCAGTACTAATTTGAGAAACCCCGAAACCACCATGAGCTAAAAGACCAATTGTGTTTGTCCAAGTCTCAAAATTTAAAGCACGTCCAACATTGATAACTCCTTGTAAACTTGCTCTAACATAACGGCTTTCAAAATCTGGAGTGTTTTTTTTCTCTTTAAATTGATCGTAACCAACATCTAATTTCACCCCAAATTTTGGACTAAACATATATCTAACACCTAAATCACCGTGGAAAAAGTTTAATGATTCTGTAGTATAACCTGGAGTCATAGTTCTAGTTGGTTTATTAACCCCGCCATTTAGTTCGATCGACCATTTGTTGTATTCTTGATCTACACTAGGTTTGGTAGAAGTGGTAGCCATATTTTGAGCGCCCGCAGCAAATGATAGCAATAATAAGGATACTGATACTAATTTCTTTTTCATGATATCAAAAATTAAATTGTTTTTATTTTAAACTCTGAAGCAAAATTAGAAGTCGAATTTTAGATTGTGTTGTATATACCCTTACATAATTCCCATCTTTTGGCATTTAATTGTGTAAATCCGTTAATATTAGTATAATAGAATGCATAAAAAAGGACAAAATTCACATTTTGTCCCATTTGCTATCCTAAAAAAAAGTTATTATTTTAAATCAGGCTGATAAATTTTAACAGATCCATCTCCTTCGCTACTTACCACTAATAAGCTTCTTTTTGTAGGGCTTTTTGAAGCTGGAATGAAAAGAATTCCTTCTGGCGCATCTCCTGTTTTTACAGTTTGCAAATATTGTGGTGAAGTTGGATTTGTAGCATCGTAAACCATAAAAGCGTCAGATCTTTCTAGACCAACAAACAAAATGTTTTGATTTCCCATTTTAGCCGCAACTACAGCTTCTGGCTCAGAACCTTTGTCATCACTTCTTTTATCGTCGTACGTGCCTATTTCGTTGGTCTTTTTGTCAACATCATTCTTGCTGTCATAAACAATTTTTCCAGTGTTTCCATTCCAAATAGAAAATGATCTTCCGCCAAAACTTACCATTTGGTCCAAATCGCCATCTCCATCAGTATCTCCCATATCTGCAACTAAATTTAATCTGCCTAAATTAGCATCTAATTTTAAGGTTGCTGCATCTGGAAAAACTGTTGCATCAAGTGTCATGCTTTTCATACGCTTCACATCAGTATAGGCGGTGTATTCTCTTGCGTCTCCTTCATTAGCTGTAACAAAATAAGGGGTATTGTTTACAGTAAAATGACTGATAGCATCTGGCATATAAAGACCTTTTACTTTCCAAGGATTAAAAGCAATTTTACTGTCACTGTCGCTTACGTCAATTGCGTTTTCAGCAGTATTGTAGTCTTTTAATCCTAAAGGGTAAATCGCAGTAATAGTTTTAGAAGTTAAATCAACTTTTGCAACACCATTATTCTCCTGTAAAGTTACCCAAGCAGTTTTAGAATCGTCAGAAATTGTAATGTATTCAGGCTCAATATCCTGAGCAAAACTCGTTTTAGCAAATTTTGAAATTCTAAATCCATCTTTTGCTAATGCCGCAGCTTGACCAGCTAATGAGCTAAAATCAAGTGTTGTAACATTATAAGTGCTTGTTTCAATAATAGAAACCGTTCCGTTAGGATCTTGTGTATAATCAGTATTTGGCTCACCTTCATTAGCAGTCATGATAAATTTTCCGTCTGGAGAAAAAGTAATCATATCAGGCAATGCTCCAACAGTAACTTGTTTGATTAAGCTGTAATCAGAAGTATTAAAAATAACTACTTTTCCGTTTCCTTGCTTGTTTACAGTAGATTCTAAAGCAACAGCAAGCTTTCCGTCAAAAACAGAAACGCTGTTCGCAGCACCTTCATAAGCAACTAAATCAATTTTTCCAATTTTCATTGGTTTTGTAGGGTCTGTAATGTCAATAACGTCAATCTGGTTTACCCCACTGTTGTTTACTGTAAAAAGTCTTTTTGTTTTTTCGCAGTAAGCAGAAATTTCAGCTGCAGCTTCTCCGCCAATTGTGATAGAACCAATTTCTTTAAAAGTTCCAGGATTTTCGTTAACAACAACTTCTGGTTCGCTGTTCGAATTTTCATCATTGTTACAGCTTGCTAATATGAAAAGTGCCGTTAATAATGAGATTGATAAATTTTTCATGTGTTAGTTTTTAGTTTTGGCAAAAGTAATTCTGAGGTCTCTGTTAAATATTAAGGATGTATTATTTAATCTTTAACTTAATTTTTGAAGGATATTTATTGTGAAATGGAGTATGATTTTTACTCATTTGTTTTAAAATCCTAACGAATGCTTATCTTTGCACTTTCTTAATTAGAACCTATTTATGTCAACAAATAATAGAAGATTTCCTGCAGAGTGGGAAAAACAGCAAGGAATTGTATTGTGTTTTCCGCACAATGGCAATGACTGGCCGGGAAAATACGAAGCAGTTCAATGGGCTTTTGTAGAATTTATAAAAAAAGTAGCCACTTTTGAAACTGTTTTTTTGGTGGTTGCCGATGAAAAACTAAAAGAAAGAGTTGCAGATATGCTTGAAAGAGCCCGCGTAAATATCAAAAACGTTTCTTATATTATTCATAAAACCAACAGAAGCTGGATGCGCGACTCGGGGCCAATTATTGTAAAGAATGGTTCAAAAAGAGAAGCATTAAACTTCAATTTTAATGGTTGGGCAAAATATAAAAATTATCAATTAGATAAGTTTGTTCCAGGTAAAGTGGCTGATTTTATTGATGTTCCGCTAACACAGGTCATATATAAAGGAAAGCCAGTAATTGTTGAAGGCGGAGCAATTGATGTAAATGGAAAAGGGACTTTACTGACTTCTGAAGAATGTTTAATGCATCCAACAATTCAGGTTAGAAATCCAGGTTTTACCAAAGAAGATTACGAAGCCGTTTTTAAAGAATATCTTGGTGTGACTAATGTAATTTGGCTTGGAGATGGAATTGAAGGCGATGATACTCACGGTCACATCGATGATTTATGTCGATTTGTAAATGAAGATACGATTGTAACAATTGTAGAAACAGATAAAAACGATTCAAATTACAAGCCTTTGCAGGATAATTTGAAACGTCTTCAGAATGCAAAATTAGAAAATGGGAAATCTCCAGTTATTGTAGCGCTTCCAATGCCAAAACGTGTTGATTTTGAAGATTTACGTTTGCCAGCAAGTTATGCTAATTTCTTGATTTTGAATAATTGTGTTTTAGTTCCGACCTTCAATGACAGCAATGATCGTGTAGCCTTAAACATATTAGCAGAATGTTTTCCTGATAGAGAAGTAATCGGAATCAGTTGTATTGATTTTATCTGGGGATTCGGAACTTTGCATTGCTTAAGTCAGCAGATTCCTGCTTAATATATAAAGCCATATAGGTGATAAAAGGAAATTAAGTCTGAATTAAATGAACTTAAATTACTTATATGGTTTAAAATTTCTACGATTTTAAGAGATTAAAAAGCATAAAAAAACCTTGGTTATCGCCAAGGTTTTTCTATTTCTATATTTCTTCAGACTGTTCTGCTCTTCATTGTCTTGTAAAAGGAGGCAACAATTGGCTAGAAACTTCACCAAAACCAATTCTTACTTCGTTATTTTCGCAGAAACCGCGAATAATAACAGTGTCATTATCTTCAATAAATTTGCGTTCGCTTCCGTCTTTTAGTTTCAGAGGATTTTTTCCACCCCAAGTTAATTCCAGCATAGAACCAAAACTGTCCGGAGTTGGGCCAGAAATAGTTCCAGAACCCATCATATCGCCAGAATTTACACGGCATCCGTTTGAGGTATGGTGTGTCAATTGCTGAGCCATAGACCAGTACATATATTTGAAGTTAGATCTTGAAATAACAGTTTCTTCTTGATCTTCTGGTTGTAAAGAAACTTCCAAATGAATGTCAAAAGCTTTTTTACCTTTTGTCTGTAAGTAAGGAAGCGGTGACGGATCTTGTTTTGGACCTTTTGTTCTAAAAGGCTCTAAAGCATCCATAGTAACAATCCAAGGTGAGATGGATGTGGCAAAGTTTTTAGCTAAAAATGGTCCAAGTGGCACATATTCCCATTTCTGGATATCGCGAGCGCTCCAGTCATTTAATAAAACCATTCCGAAAATATAGTCTTCAGCTTCATAAGTTGAAATATTTTCGCCCATTACATTCACATCTGTTGTGATAAAAGCAGTTTCTAATTCAAAGTCTACTAAGCGTGAAGCACCAAAAACAGGCGTGTCATGACCGGCAGGCAAGGTTTGCCCCATTGGTCTATGAACTGGAATTCCAGATGGCACAATTGTAGAACTTCTTCCGTGATATCCAACCGGAATATGGAGCCAGTTTGGCAATAATGCATTATCAGGATCACGGAACATCTTACCTACGTTTGTAGCATGTTCTCTGCTTGAATAAAAGTCAGTATAATCACCAATTAAAACAGGAAGCTGCATTTCTACATCTTCAATTTTAAATATAACAATATCTCGGTGTTTTGTTGAATCTCTTAGTTGCGGATTGTTTTCGTCGAAAATATCTGCGATACGATTTCGAACCAGACGCCATGTTTTTTTTCCGTCAGAAATAAAATCATTCAGCGTATCCTGCATAAACATATCATCGGTCAATTCTATTCCTTCAAAATAGTTTAATTGCTGTAAAGCCCCTAAATCTATGGCATAATCGCCAATTCTCGTTCCTACTGTAACGACATTTTCTTTGGTAAGAAATACACCAAAAGGAATATTCTGAATAGGGAAGTCGCTATTTTGAGGCACTTCTAACCATGATTTTCTACTGGTATCGTTGGCGGTTATTGGCATGTTTAATGTTAATTGTTTGTTGAAAAATTACATGTCAAATATATCATAATCTAGCTGTTTGACAAACGTTTTTTTGTATTTTTGCGTGAAATTAACGAAAAACAAAAAAATGCAACGCGACGAACAAATTTTTGATCTTATCCAAGAGGAAAAAGAAAGACAAATTCACGGACTAGAGCTTATCGCTTCTGAGAATTTTGTAAGTGATGAAGTAATGGCAGCAGCAGGGTCTGTTTTAACTAATAAATATGCTGAGGGTTATCCTGGCAAAAGATACTACGGCGGTTGCGAAGTAGTTGACGTTATTGAGCAGATTGCAATTGACAGAGCTAAAGAATTGTTTGGCGCTGAATATGCAAACGTACAGCCTCACTCTGGTTCTCAAGCAAATACAGCTGTATACCACGCTTGTTTAAATCCTGGTGATACTATTTTAGGTTTCGATTTATCTCACGGAGGTCACTTAACTCACGGTTCTCCAGTAAATTTCTCAGGCCGTTTATATCGTCCAGTATTCTACGGTGTAGATGCTGAAACTGGTCGTTTAGATTATGATAAAATTCAAGAAATTGCAACTAAAGAACAGCCAAAATTAATCATCGCTGGAGCTTCTGCTTATTCTCGTGATATGGATTTTGCTCGTTTCAGACAAATTGCTGACAGCGTAGGAGCGATCTTATTTGCTGATATTTCTCACCCAGCTGGTCTTATTGCAAAAGGACTATTAAGCGATCCAATTCCACATTGCCATATTGTTTCTACAACAACTCATAAAACATTAAGAGGACCACGCGGAGGTCTAATCTTAATGGGTAAAGATTTCCCAAATCCACAAGGATTAACAACTCCAAAAGGAGAAATCAGAATGATGTCTTCATTATTAGACTTAGCTGTTTTCCCAGGAAATCAAGGTGGACCTTTAATGCACATTATTGCAGCTAAAGCAGTTGCTTTTGGTGAAGCTCTTAAAGATGAGTTCTTTACTTACGCAATGCAATTACAAAAAAATGCAAACGCAATGGCTGATGCTTTCGTAAAAAGAGGTTACAACATTATCTCTGGCGGAACTGATAATCACATGATGCTTATTGACTTAAGAAATAAAAATATTTCTGGTAAAGAAGCTGAGAATGCATTAGTAAAGGCTGAAATTACAGTAAACAAAAACATGGTTCCTTTTGACGATAAATCTCCATTTATCACTTCTGGAATTCGTGTTGGAACAGCTGCAATCACAACTCGTGGTTTAGTTGAAAAAGATATGGAAACTATTGTTGAACTTATTGATAAAGTTTTATCTAACCATACAGATGAAGCAGTTATCGAAGAAGTTGCAGAACAAGTAAACGATATGATGAGCGAAAGACCAATTTTTGCTTATTAATTAGTTTAGAGTTTAAGGTTTCAAGTTTAAAGTTTTGTAATGCGATAATAAACGCATTATGAAACTTTAAACTTTTTTCGTTTAGAATAAAAACTTGAAACCTGACACGAGGCTTTAGCCGAATTGGCGAAGCAAACAAAATAAACCTGAAACAAATTAAAGAAATGGGCGTATTAAGATTACAATTGCCAACCGACCCAAGATGGGTAAATATTGTTGAGAAAAACATCGAAGAAATCTTAACAGATCACGCGTGGTGCGAACAAAAAGCAGCAACAAACGCGATTACAATTATTACAAACAATCCAGAGCATCAGGATTTGGTTCAAGATTTATTGGCTTTAGTAAAAGAAGAAGTAGATCATTTTGAACAAGTTCATAATATAATTATCAAAAGAGGACTAAAATTAGGTCGTGAGCGTAAAGACGAATATGTAAACGAACTATATCAATATATGAAAAGAAGCGGAGACGGAAGCCGCGTTTCTGGTCTTGTAGAAAGACTTCTTTTCTCTGCTATGATCGAAGCCAGAAGCTGTGAACGTTTTAAAGTGCTTTCAGAAAATATTCAAGATGAAGAATTGGCTGTTTTCTATAGAGAATTAATGGAAAGCGAAGCAGGACATTACACAACTTTCATTACTTATGCTCGTAAATATGGAGTTGGAATTGACGTTGAAAAACGTTGGAGAGAATGGTTAGCTTTTGAAGAATCTATCATTACCAATTACGGGAAAAACGAAACGATTCACGGATAGCTTTTTTTAGTGTCCAGTCTCAGTCACAGTTTTCAGTTTATATCTTTGCCAGGCTGAGCGAAGTCGAAGCCCGCGCAAAGTATATCAAATTAAAAGAACTTTAATTAGCGCTTTCGCGAAAGCAAACTAATGGACAATTGTTCAAAAGTTCAACTTTTTGTTAATCTAATATCTGAAATCTAAAATCAGAAATTCTTACATTTGAGAGTAACCAAAATCTCGAAATATGAGAATAGAAATGGACCTGAAATTAGGATTTAAAGATGTAATGTTTAGACCTAAAAGATCAACGCTAAAAAGCAGATCTGAAGTTTCCTTAGAACAGAATTTCAAATTTTTGCATAGCACTGCTAGTTGGACAGGAATTCCTATTATGGCAGCCAATATGGATACCGTGGGAACTTTTGAAATGGCAAAGGTTTTGGCAAAAGAAAAGCTATTTACGGCCATTCATAAACATTACACTTTAGAGGAATGGAATAATTTCTTAAAAAATGCAACTCCAGATTTCTACGATTATATTGCGGTAAGTACGGGGACTGGAAAAGAAGATTTTGAAAAGATTGAAAAAATAATCTCTGCAAATCCTTTACTGAAATTTATCTGTATTGATGTTGCAAATGGTTATTCGGAACATTTTGTTCAATTTTTAAAGAAAACCAGAAAACAGTATCCTGATAAAATCATTATTGCAGGAAACGTCGTTACAGGAGAAATGACCGAAGAACTTTTATTAGCCGGCGCTGATATTGTAAAAGTCGGAATTGGACCAGGTTCAGTCTGTACAACTCGCGTAAAAACAGGTGTTGGTTATCCGCAATTATCTGCAATTATAGAATGTGCTGATGCCGCTCACGGCTTAGGCGGACACATTATAAGCGATGGAGGATGTACAACTCCAGGTGATGTTGCAAAAGCTTTTGGAGCCGGAGCCGATTTTGTTATGCTTGGCGGAATGTTAGCAGGACATACGGAAAGCGGAGGCGAATTGATCGAAGTAAAAGGCGAAAAATTCAAACAATTTTACGGAATGAGTTCGAAAACTGCAATGGACAAACACGCTGGAGGTGTTGCAGAATACAGAGCAAGTGAAGGAAAAACAGTTCAAGTTCCGTTTAAAGGGGAAGTAATTTATACAGTTTTAGATATTTTAGGCGGAATAAGAAGCACTTGCACATATGTGGGAGCTTCTAGATTAAAAGAATTAACAAAAAGAACGACTTTCATCCGCGTAAGCGAACAAGAAAATCAAGTTTTTACAAAATAATATGATTAAAATTACCGAAGCATCTATTGATGATATTGCTAAAATTCAAGAAATCGCACATATAACTTGGCCAATTACGTATGGCGAAATTCTAACGAAGGAACAATTAGATTATATGCTAGATCTCATTTATTCTGACGAAGCTTTATCAAAACAAATTCAGAATAAAGAGCAGTTGTTTTATATGATTTCCGATACTGATTCTATAATTGGTTTTATCGGAATTGAACACCATTATAAAAACGAAGCGATAACCAAAATTCATAAAATCTATCTTTTGCCAGAAACACAAGGAAAAGGTTTTGGTAAAATAGTATTTGAAGAAATTGCAAAAATGGCTTCAGAAAATAATTCCAATCAACTTTTATTAAACGTAAACCGTTTTAATACCGCTTTGAATTTCTATAAAAAACTAGGTTTTGAAATAAAAGAAACGGTTGATATAGAAATTGGAAATGGGTATTTGATGGAGGATTATGTGATGTGGAAGAAAATCTAAAACAGCTTTTTTGTCATCCTAAGGAACGAAGGATCACACTAATATTTCCGTAAAGTATATCGCCAATCTTTGTCGAATTCCGAGTGTGATCCTTCGTTCCTCAGGATGACAAACTATACGTTTTTTGTTTGATTAACTCACAATCACATCATGCGTAAACAATAACCCTTTTACTTCACTCAAAGAAAAAATAGCTTTCTTCAGTTTAGTTTTAGACGGATCAATAGTATAATTATAACTAGTTTTAAAATCGGCTTTATTGGCGATGGCTTTGCTAAATTCTGAACGGTATAAATCACAATTTTCAAAAATTACATTCGTTAAATCTGCCGCCATAAAATCCACAGCTATTAAACTGCAATTGATAAACGGAGTTCCTTTTAATTTTAAAGTATAAAACTTCGAAAAGTCAAGAATACAATCGTTAAAACGAACTTCAAAAATGAGTTTGTCGCACATGGCAAAATTCATTTCTTTAATTTCACATCGATTGAAAGTAACCGTTCTCAAAGCAACGTAATTAATTTTGGCTTCGCTGAAAATACAATCATTAAAAACGCAATCGATAAAAGTAACTGCCAGAAAAGTGCAGGCAGAGAAATTACAATTGTTAAAAACGCAGCATTCGAAGTCTTTAAAATTTAGATCTTCTTTGGCGTAAACAATCGCATTGTATTCTTTATCAAGAAAATATTCGCTTTCTTTTTTCAACTCTTTTTAATAATTATTTGAGACCGAAAAGGTAATAATTTACCATAAAATAATCTGAACAAATCAGAAATGATTTTGATTCTATTCATATTTTTATGCATAAAATACTGTAGCTTTACACTTATTTTTTAAGTCAAAACATATCAATTTTATTATATGGAATCAACAAGAAAAGAACATGATTTTCTGGGAGAATTAGAAATTCCGAATCATTTATACTACGGAATCCAGACTTTTAGAGCGGTAGAGAATTTCAATATTACTGGAATTCCAATTTCAAAAGAGCCTTTATTTATTAAGGCTTTAGGATATGTAAAAAAAGCTGCAGCAATGGCAAATAAAGATTGCGGAGCGCTTGATCCTAAAATTGCCGAAGCCATCTGTTACGGAAGCGATCAGGTAATTGCAGGTAAATTTGATCAGGAATTCGTGAGCGATTTAATTCAGGGTGGAGCAGGAACTTCTGTAAATATGAATGCCAATGAAGTAATTGCCAATATCGGTTTAGAATATCTTGGCCATAAAAAAGGAGAGTATAATTTTCTACATCCAAATAATCATGTAAACTGTTCTCAGTCTACAAATGATGCTTATCCATCGGCTTTTAGAATTGCTTTGTATTTGAAAATGGAAAGTTTTATTAAAACTTTTGCAGGTTTAGAAGTAGCTTTTGCTAAAAAAGGAGAAGAATTTAAAGATGTCTTAAAAATGGGAAGAACGCAATTGCAAGATGCGGTTCCGATGCTTTAGGACAAGAATTTAAAGCCTATGCGACTACAATTGGTGAAGATATTCAGCGTTTGAAAAATGCTCAGGATTTATTGTTAGAAATCAATATGGGCGCAACTGCCATTGGAACAAAAGTAAATGCTCCTGAAGGTTATCCTGAAATCTGCGTGAAATATTTAGCAGATGAGGTTGGAATTCCGCTGACACTTTCACCCGATTTAATTGAAGCAACGGTTGATACGGGAGCTTATGTTCAGATTATGGGAACTCTTAAACGTTCTGCTGTAAAAATTTCTAAAATCTGCAACGATTTACGATTGTTGAGTTCAGGTCCAAGAACAGGTTTGAATGAAATTAATCTTCCAGCACGTCAGCCAGGATCTTCTATTATGCCAGGAAAAGTAAATCCGGTAATTCCAGAAGTGGTTAACCAGACTTGTTTTTATGTGATTGGTCAAGATTTAACGGTTACAATGGCTGCAGAAGCAGGGCAATTGCAATTGAATGTAATGGAACCTGTAATTGCTTTTGCGATGTTTACTTCGTTGGATTATCTCTCAAATGCGATTCAGACTTTAATTGACAAATGTATTAACGGAATCACAGCAAATGTGGATCACTGCTACAATATGGTGATGAACAGTATCGGAATTGTAACGCAATTGAATCCGATTTTAGGTTACGAAGAAAGTGCTAGTATTGCTGGAGAAGCTTTAAAAACAGGTAAAAGTGTTCATCAAATTGCTGTTCTCGAAAGAAAATTGATTACACAAGAAAAATGGGATGAAATTTATTCTTTAGAAAATCTAATCCATCCAAAGTTTATAACTAAATAATATTAAATAGCGATATGAAAAAGCTGTCAATATTTTTTGACGGCTTTTTTTGTTAAAATATTTTGAAAATTATTTGGTTTTAGTGTTTAACATGTTGAAAATAAGGCTTATATTTACAATGAGATAGTAATCTTATTTCTAAAACAAAACTTTGTAAATGGTGCTTTTTTTTCAAAATAATGCCGTTCAGTACAAGTCTAAAATCTTAGGATTATTATTTCTTATTTCTTTTAATTTATTTTCTCAAGAAGAAATTCAAAATCCTGAGATTCAAAATCCGAAAATTTGCCCTCCTAAAACGGTATTCGATCTTTTTAAGAAAGATGACGATGCACTGGTTGTTAAGCCCACAAAAAACAATTTCTTTTTAGTAATTCCTGCAATTGGCTCGCAGCCCGCAACTGGGTTCTTTTTTGGTGCGGTCGCACAATATACTTTTAAAGGAAAAGAAGAAAAAGACAAATATTCAATTGCTAATATTGGAATCACGTATACCTTAAAAAATCAGTGGCTGGTAAATGTAAAAAACAATATATTGCTTAAGAACAATAAAATCTTTTTAAGTGGCGATTATCGCTTGTATCTGTTTTCACAACCCAATTACGGATTAGGAACCGATATTATTCCGCCCAGACGGGACCGTCCTCCCGGTTTTAGTATAGATTCATTGGCTCAGGATATGGATTATAACTATTTCAAATTTCATCAGACAGTTTCTTTTGAAGTCAAAGAAAACTATTACATCGGAGGAGGTATTAATATTGACTGGTATTCGAGTATAGATGACAAAGAGTTGGATCTTGCAAACGAGAAGTATACGTATCATTATAATTATAGCCAAAAATACGGATTTAATAATTTTGAATATTTCTTAAACGGAGTAAGTTTAAATCTGGTTCACGATTCGCGTGATAATCAGGTAAATGCATCAAAAGGTTGGTTTGCCAATATTAACTACAGATTTAATCCTGTGCTTTTCAACAATCAGGAATACAGTAATGTGTTGTTTGCTGAGTATCGTCATTTTGTTCCTGTTTCTCATAAAAATCCAAATTATATTTTGGCATTTTGGACCTACGGACAATTTGTAACCAAAGGGAAAGTGCCGTACTTGAATCTACCTGCCATTGGTTGGGATCAGCGTAGTAGAAGTGGAGAAGGGTATACGCAAGGATTATTTAGAGGAAATGGATTGGTTTATTTATCTACTGAGTTCCGATTTCCGATAACTTGCAATCAATTGCTGAGCGGTACTGTTTTTACCAATTTTGTAACAACAAGTAATTCTGATAACGATCTTAAACTATTCAAGTCGATTCAGCCGGCAGCTGGAATTGGTTTAAGGCTTTTAATTGACAAAGCGTCCAAAACTAATCTTATTTTTGATTACTCGTGGGGTAACAATTCTAAAGGATTTTATTTGAATGCTGGAGAAACTTTTTAGTTTCAGAAATTAAGAATAAGAAACTTTAACGCTAAAAAATATCAAAAAACAGGCAATAAGGCCTGCTTTTTTTATTCTTCATAATTAAATCATAATTTGTAAAGTTGTTTAAAATTATTTTAAATTGTATTCTTATTTTTGTTGTATATACAAACTTCTTAATATGAAATTACTGATAGTCGAAGATGAGCCAAATCTATTATCGATATTACGAAAAGGTTTTGCAGAAAATAATAATGAAGTAAGCGTGGCTATGGATGGTAAAACGGCCATAGAAATGATTCATAATTATACTTTCGATGTGGTAATTTTAGACGTAATGCTTCCTGATATCAACGGGATTGAAATCTGCAGAAGACTTCGTGCCGCAAAAAACTTCGTGCCTATTTTACTCTTAACCGCTTTAGGAACTTCAGAAAACATTGTAACCGGACTTAATTCTGGCGCAGATGATTATTTGGTTAAGCCTTTTAAATTTGGAGAACTAGATGCTAGGGTAAATGCTTTATACAGAAGATCTCAGCAGGAAACAGAAAAAATAGATACCATCACAATTAGTGATTTAGAAATAAATGGGCGTGCAAAAACGGTTAAAAGAGATGGAGAGAATATTGTATTGACTGCTAAAGAATTTAAGCTTTTGTATTATTTGGCTAAAAATACGGGGCGTATTGTTTCGCGTGACCAAATTCTGGATAATGTTTGGGATATTAATTTTGATATGAATACCAACGTGGTTGATGTATATATTACGTATTTAAGAAGAAAGATAGATAAACCTTTTTCAACGAAACTGATTCACACCATGAAAGGTTTGGGATATGTAATAAAACCATAATATGGACATTAGGAAAAAAATCACTTTCAATTACGTTGCTCTTTCTACCTTTAGCACCTCGCTATTGTGTATCATCGTGTTTTTCTTATTTAGGGAAAATAATCGATATCACTTTTTAAAGCGTTTAGATGATAGAGCAAAAATTGTAGCTTCAATTCATTTTCAGAAAGATCCTGAGAAAATTAAATATTATAAAAATCTTCAAAAAAATGGTCTTGAAGAATTGATTGAAGAAGAGGAATACGTATTAAAAGTAAACAGCCACAATAGTTTTGATTATAATACAAATCTAAATCTTCCTAATACTTTTTATACCAATGTTTTAAGTACAGGAAAAGATTCTTACGAAATAGATAACAAGTATTATCTCGGACAGATTTTTCAAGAAAACAATCAAAAATATATTGTAATTGTTGGCGCGAGAGACCGTAAAGGAAAAGATACAACGGTTTATATAGTTAAAATTATGCTTTTTGGCGGAATCGGATTTGTGATTCTAGCTTTTCTTTTAGGACGATTTTTAGCAAAACGAGTTATCAATCCAGTAGCACGAATTACCAAAGAAGTAAAAAGAATTAGTGCTTCTAATCTGCACAATCGTCTTCCTGAAGTTAAAAACTCTGATGAAATATCAGATTTGACCAATACTTTTAATAATATGCTGGATCGATTGGAAACTTCATTTGAGATTCAGGCTAATTTTATCAATAATGCTTCTCATGAGTTAAAAACCCCAATCACAACTATCATTGCTGAAGCAGAAATTATGCTTCTCAAAGAAAGAGAAGTTAGCGAATATATTGGCTCATTAGAAAATATTTATAGCCAGGCTTCTAGATTAGGAAATCTAACAGAAAGTCTCCTTAAGCTTACTCAAACGGGTTATGACGGACAGAAACAAGTATCGGACATTGCTCGCATGGACGAACTATTATTGGATGTAAAATCTGATCTCGACAAGATTTATCCTGACAACCGCGTAAGCATTAAACTTAATTTTGCTCCAGAAGATTCTAATTTACTGCTTTTGCCGTGCAATAAACCGCTTTTAGAATTGGCAATCAACAATATTATTACCAATGGAGTAAAATATTCTGATAACAATGAAGTGTTTGTGAACCTTACGGCCAATAAAGAAATGATCAAAATCACGATCAATGATATCGGGATCGGAATTCCGCCAGAAGATATTCCGCATTTATACGAGCCTTTCTTTAGAGGTAAAATTGCAGCCAAATATATTGGCTATGGTTTAGGACTTCCTTTGGCGTCTAAAATTATTAGAATGCACGATGGCGAACTTCAAGTGCAATCTGAGCAAAACAAAGGAACAATCGTTACAATCATCTTCAAAAAAGGCAACATTAAAAAATCTAATGTTTAATTTTAGAAAATTCTAATTTTAGATTAATAAAGGTCTAATCTACTGAGAGTTATTTTGTAAGTATAAACTAAAAGAATATACTTATGAAAAATTTTCTTATACCTACAACTTTAAAAGATGACACCATTTCGGCTGTTAAATCTGCGGTAAATCAGTCTAAGAACACTGAGTCGGAAATTATTTTAGTATTAGTTTCAGAAGCTCCTGATACATTTTCGTCATCGGGTTTTTTAAGAGAAATGAAGTCAGGACTTACTAGGAGCCAGGAAGAAGTTCTGGAAACTTGCCGTTATATTATTGAACATACTTCAAATGTTAAGCTAAAAGTTCATAACCAATACGGACTTTCAGCGCCAATTTTCAAACGTCTGATAGAAGCTTTTTCAGTAAAATTGGTCATTCTCACGCATTCTTATAAACAGGAAACCAAAAGAATTCATCAATATCTCGTGCAATTGGCAGGAAATCAAAAATGTCCGATTCTGCATCTCAGTACAGAAGTTAATAAAGAGGTTTTCCATAAAGCATTGTATGTAGAAAATTCTAGCAAAAATATCCACGTAAAAGATGTGCAGGAATTTTTGAGCGCTAATTTCTCTTTCGAAATTGTAAGCCAGACCGCCAGTTTTGAAGATAACTACGAAAATGTAGCCCCATTTTTATCAGAAGCCATTTCAAAACACAACATCGATATGCTGGTAGAAACCCGAAAAGGCGAAAAAATCAAATTTAAAAAAGCGAAAAAAGAAAATGTCAACGAAAAACTAGGGCTCCCAGTTCTTTCATTGTACGAAGAGATGGTTTGAGACTAAAGTCCTCAGATTCTGAGGTTCTAAGGTACTAAGTTTTTTAATTTTTAGCCTTAGAATCTCAGAACCTTAGCCCCTTAAAAATATTAATTTAAATCCGAAAATATGTTATTAAAGAAAAGAATACCAATGAAGTACGTTCTCGGGAAAATTAAAGTAGAAATTGCATTAGTATTGGCTTATACGATATTGTTTGAAATTTTCCATCACTATTTTATCAATCTTCCTGTAGATATCCCGATTGCCATTCCGACTATGATTGGAACGATTATCTCCTTATTATTGGCCTTTAAGTCAAATCAGGCTTATGATAGATGGTGGGAAGCGAGAATTGTTTGGGGAGCCGTAGTAAACGATTCCAGAACCTTAATTCGTCAGGTTTTGACGTTTTACGAAGATCCTGACTTTTCTGTTGAAGCTAGCGAATTCAAAGAAAACTTTGCCAAAAGGCAAATTGCTTGGTGTTACAGTTTAGGGCAGTCGCTTCGAAATAGAGATGCCATAAAACCGCTTGAAGGATTAATGAGTGAAGAAGAAATCAAATACATCAAGAATCATCAAAATATTCCAAATGCTATTTTAATGCTACATGCAAGAGATTTGAGAAATGCGAAAAACGAAAAGAGGATCAATATGTATCAGCAGGTTGAAATCGATAATACATTGTCAAGATTATGTGATGAAATGGGAAAATGTGAACGAATTAAAAACACCATTTTTCCCACCACTTATAGCATGTATATTAGATTGACTTTATGTTTATTCATTTTTGTATTGCCTTTCGGACTAACAAGTGTATTGAGCTGGTTTGCAATTCCGCTCATTACTGCAATCGGTGCTGCTTTCTTTTTGATCGAAAGAATGGCGATTCATTTGCAAGATCCGTTCGAAAACAGACCAACAGATACGCCAGTTACTGCAATTGCAAATACGATTGAAAAAAATATCAAACAAATGCTGAACGAATATCAAAGCGAATTTGATATCCTGAAAGAATTTGATTTAAATGACGAACCTAAGAAAGTCGAAAAAGACGCTTATTTTGTCTTATAACTGTTTAATTTTGGTCTTTTTTTAATTGTTGGCTGGACAGTGTGTAGTTGCGCTGTCCAGTTTTTTTATTATTTAAGCACATAGTTTTTGTCATTTCGACTGAAAGGAGAAATCGCACAAAAAATTCTACAAAGAATAGGTAAACTTATAGTTTGTCATTTCGACGAAGGAGAAATCTCCACAAGTAACTCCGTAACAATTTTCCAATCTTTGCCGAGCTTCTCACGGAGATTTGCTTCGCCTGTTCGCTATCGCTCGAGTCTTCTTCGTCGAAATGACAATATTGTGTTTGTTTTTGGAGTCTAAAGCTGCTTCGCTAATCTTCCCAACGTCTGAATAGCAGTTCTCAACTCATTAGACCATGGCAATCCAAAACTCAATCGCATACAATTTGAAAACTGATCTTGAAATGAAAAGATCCTTCCTGGAGCAATACTAATATTATGTTTCAGCGCTAAATTATAAAAAGTGGCTGTGTCGATTTTTTTATCCAGTTCGAGCCATAAGAAGAATCCGCCTTGTGGTTGACTTACTTTTGTTCCTGCTGGAAAAGACTCTAAAACAGTATTAATGTAGTTAGTACAGTTTCGATTCAGAATCTGACGAATTTTTCTAAGATGATTTTCGTAGCGGCCATTTTTTAGAAAATCGCCAACCACTTCGTGTGTAATAGTTGAATTGGAGATCGTATGGTACAATTTGGTTCTCAGAACTTCTTTTTTAAACTTCCCCGGAGAAACCCAGCCCACACGATAGCCTGGTGCTAGACTTTTAGAAACCGAACTGCAACACAAGACAATACCGCTTTCGTCATAGGTTTTGCAATTCGTAGGACGGCTTGCGCCAAAGTACAAATCACCATGAATATCGTCTTCAATTAGAGGAACATTGTAGAAGTCCATTAAGCGGACAATTTCTTTTTTATGTTCATTTGGCATCATACTTCCGGAAGGATTACTGAAATTGCTCATTAAAACACAAGCTTTTACTTTGTTGGAAGCAAGTGTTTTTTTAACCGCTTCAAGCTCAATTCCAGTTGTCATATTGGTCGGAAGTTCCATTACATACAAGCCTAAAGATCGCGCAAGCTGAAGAATACCAAAGTAAACCGGACTTTCTGTAATAATCGTATCTCCTGGTTTAGTCAGTGTCAACAAACAATCTGAAATTGCCGAAATACATCCTGGAGTCGTTATAATATCATCTTCAGTAAGAGAACCGCCCCAAGTAAAAGACCAGCGTGCAATTTCTTTTCTTAGATTATTGTTTCCTTCAATTTCCTCATAACTCGTTCCGCTATTGGGTAGTTGGCGCATAGCTTGAACCATTCCTTTATTCAGTTTCGCAATCGGAAGCAATTCATTGGACGGAAAACCAAGCGAAAGCATCGTAATATCTTTTTTACGCATATCGCCATAAACCAAATCCACTAAATCTTCGCGTTCAATATTTTCAAGAGTTAAAAGAGGTTTACTTGCCGATGGTTCTGGAATTGTTCTGGCCGAAATGTTACTTACATAATAGCCTGATTGCGGTCTTGATTCTATCAAAGAGCGGCTCTCCACTTCATAATATGCTTTGCTGACAGTGCTCATACTATAGCCCGTTTCAGCACAAACCTCTCGTATAGAAGGCAGTTTGTCGCCTACATTTAAAAGCCCAGATTTGATCTGTTTTTCGATGAGGTCAGCAAATTGAAGATATAAGTAATTGGAATTTTTCATTATGAAAATAAAAACTGTTATGCTGCAATTTACAAAAACTGTATCTGTATTGCTGTTTAATTTTTCAGAAATTTGCTTCATCAAAAAGAAAACATTTCAAAAGCAACTTTAGTGAAAACAACAAAATATTATATCGCGGCTATTTCTGCCTTTACGACATGGGGACTTTTCAGTTTGGTTTTAAGACCAATTCATGAATATCCATCATTAGATATTTTATTTTTCCGCGTCTTCAGCTGTAGTATTTTGATGCTCTTAATTGCTTTCTTATTCAAAAGAAAACAGATAAAAGAGACCATCGAAATCTTTAAAGCGTTGCCAAAATCAGAAAAAAGAAAATCAATTCTGCTTAATATTGGCGGAAGTGCCTTTTTGATGGGAAATTGGTTTACGTATATTTATGTAATGAATCATGTCAGCGTAAAAGCAACTTCTCTGGCATATTTAGTTTGTCCTATTCTGACGACCATACTCGCTTATTTTATATTGCACGAAAAACTGTCCAAAACGCAGTGGATTTCTGTGGGATTAAGTATTTCAGGATGTGTTCTATTGTCATATGCCGCTATAATGGATATGGTTTTCAGCATCATTATAGGACTAACGTATGCATCTTATTTAGTAAGTCAGCGCGCTAATAAAGGTTTTGATAAGTTTATTGTACTGACTTTCCATATTACTTTGGCTGCATTAGTATTATTACCGTTTTATCCGGTTTTTGGTGGACCGGTTCCAACGGAATTTAAGTTTTATATCTGCATTGAAACCATTGCAATTGTATTTACTATAATTCCGTTATTTCTCAATTTGTATGCACTCTCAGGAATCAACTCTTCGACAGTTGGAATGTTATTAAACATTAATCCGATGATTGCATTTGGTTTGGCGGCCTTTTTTTTCAAAGAAAATATTACGCCTTTGCAGATTACAGCATACGGTATCATTTTTACCGCAGTGTTAGTTTTTAATTCGCATCATATTTTTGCCATAAAGCAAAAAATGACCACAATATCCAAGGGTTCTTAATTCTTAGTTTTCATATTTTTTATTGGTTTAAAATCGAAAATTGTCAGAATCTTAACAGGATGTTTAAACAGGAATGAGTATATTTCATTCCTGTTTTTTTATGCGATAAAGCGTAAAAAAGATAGCCACGAATTCACAAATTTTTTCAGCCTAATTTTTTAATAATTCGTGAATTCGTGGCTAAAAAAACTATTTCTAAACTGAATACTATTGATATGCAAAATACCAAACTTCAAGCCTTTACTCCATTATTTTATTTAGTGTGGTCAGATGATTTACTGACACAGAAAGAATTTGCAACCTTAAAAGAGTTTATAAATTCCTTAAATGTTTTGTCTCCAGACGAAAAAGAATATTTGCTTTCTAAAGCCGATATTTCAAATCCGCCTTCACGGAATGAACTCACACAATGGAAATTGGATATTGAAAAAAGTATTCAGGATACCTCTTCGATCAAGTCTATTTTTGATATTGCAAAAGCACTTTCAGGAAGTAATCTAGATTTAACTCCTATAGAATCTGATTTTAAAAAATTAGAAAATGATTTAGGAATTTTGGGAGAAGAAGCATTGCAAAATTTCAAGACGAAAGCAGGTTCTTTTACAGCCAATTCTCAAACTAATGCCAGTTTTGATATTCAGAAAATCACTCAAATTTTGGATGGAAAAGAAGCAGCAATAATCGAAAGAGTAAAATCGGTTATTTCAAGACCTGAATTTGCTTACGAAACTTCTACCGATATTAATGTTTTCAGACAGACTGTCTATAAATGGTGCAAGATTCTAGCCGATGAAAATCTCGGAAATATGGCATATCCAAAACAATATGGAGGAGGAGAAAACATAGCCGATTATTTTGCGATTATGGAAACGCTGAGTTATCATGATTTGAGTCTAGTAATTAAATTTGGTGTTCAATTCGGGCTTTGGGGAATGAGCGTTCAATCTTTAGGAACCGAAAAACATTATGCTAAATATTTAAAAGATATTGGTTCGCTGAAACTTCCTGGCTGTTTTGCTATGACCGAAACGCATCACGGATCTAATGTAAAAGGTCTGGAAACTACGGCAACTTATAACCATAGCGATCAGACTTTTACTATTCATACGCCAAACAAAAACGCCCAAAAAGAATATATTGGCAACGCAGCCGTTCACGGACAAATGGCAACAGTTTTTGCTAAACTTATTATTGATGATCATGATTATGGCGTAAATGCATTTGTGGTTCCATTACGAGATCCTAATGGAAATGTCGTAAATGGCGTGACAATTGGCGATTGCGGCCATAAAATGGGATTGAATGGCGTTGACAACGGAACCATTAGTTTTGATAATGTAGTGATTCCGAAAGAAAATATGCTAGATCGTTTTGCTTCTGTGAATGATAAAGGAGAATTCGAAAGCCCGATTCCGAGTGATAACCGTAGATTTTTTACAATGTTAGGCACTTTGGTAGGAGGGAGAATTGGGATTCCGCGTTCGGCTTTAGCAGCAGCAAAATCTGGATTGACAATTGCCATTCGCTACAGCGATCAAAGAAGACAATTCGGGCCAGAAGGTGGATCTGAGGTTCCAATTTTAAATTATAGAATGCATCAGCGTAGATTATTGCCGCATTTAGCGAAAACGTATGCAGTTCATTTTGCGCTGCAATATTTAACGAATCGATTTTTAAATAGAACCGAAGCCGAAATGCAAGAAATCGAAGCTTTGGCGGCGGGAATGAAATCTTTTTCTACTTGGAGCACTAGAGATATTTTGCAGGAATGCAGAGAAGCCTGCGGAGGAAAAGGCTATTTGTCTGAAAATAGAATCGATGCACTTAAAAATGACACTGAAATCTATACCACTTTTGAAGGCGATAATACAGTTTTAATGCAATTGGTAGCTAAAAATCGTTTGGCAGAATTCAGAAAATCGTTTGGAGAAATGGGTTCGTTGGGAATTATTAATTATGTCTACGAAAATGCAAAAACAGCTATTGCAGAGAAAAACCCAATTGCAACTCGAAGAACAGAAGACGAACATTTATTGGATGGAGAGTTTCATCTTCAGGCATTTGTGCACAGAGAAAAAACAATTTTGGCTTCAGCAGCGAGACGTATCAAGAAATTAATTGATGGCGGATTAGAACCTTATGACGCCTTTAATGTGGTGCAGCATCAAATGATTGATGTAGCGCAGGCGTATCTAGAAAGAATAGTTTTAGAACAATTTCAGATTGCAATAAAAGCGGTTGAGGATGAACCATCAAAAGCAATTTTGACAAAACTGAATCAGTTGTACGCGCTTTCAACAATAGAAAAAAATAAAGCTTGGTATCTAGAAGACGGTTATATGGAAGCGGTTAAAACGAAAGCAGTTCGTAAAATGGTGAATCAGCTTTGTTGGGATATTCGTCCAGATGCTGTGGCTTTGGTAAATGCTTTTGATATTCCTGAAAGCTGTTTAGCGGCGCCAATTGCGATCTAATTTTTTTACCATATAAGTGATATAAGAATTGAAGCAACTTTGTCAAAGTTTTAGACTTTGTCAAAGTTTTTTTTATGAAACAACATTTAATGACATAAGTTTATTTATATCTAAAAAGATTTATATCATTGTTTTATTGAAATAATTAGACTTTTCGAATTCCATTACATTAATTGAAATTACGGGAACTTCAGGAAGGAGCGCATTCAATTGTGTGACAATGATTTTTGATAAATTACCCTTTTGCTCGTCGTTTCTTCCTTCCATAATGTAGCTGAAGACATGAATAAAATCATCTAAGGTATTTCCGTTGTTATAATAAGTAAAGGAATTAATGCGTACTTTGATTTCAGAAGCGATAAAGAGATTCGTCGATAAAGCAGCATCAAAAACCTCTTGCATTATCTCATCTGCAGCTCTTCTGCGTAATACATTTTCTGAGCAGTCAATTATAAAGTGTGGCATAATTTTTAAGTTTTAGATAAGGTTTGCTGTAACAAAATTATAAAAAAGGATACTTGTAATATTATTGAATTTGCACTTTATTATATTTGTACATCTTATTAATTTTTTTGTTAGTTTGAAAAATCTATTTCTGTCCCTTTTTATAGTTCTTATCAGCTTTCCTCTTTTTGCATCAGAGAGCACAGATGCTATTTTAAAAGAATTAAACGAAGCAATCAAAAATAAACAGCATTACGTTAAGATTAAAGAAGAGCGAATTCTGAATTTCAAGAAAATTAAATCAGATAATCTTACTAGAGAGCAGGAATACAATTATAATAAAACACTGTATTTAGAATATCAGAAACTAAATTCTGATTCGGCTATTCAGTACGTAAAAAAGAATCTCAAAATCGCAGAAGAACTTCAGGATAAAGAGCTCTACGATTTAGCTCAGCTACAATTGGTAACGCTTTATTCTTCTTCTGGAAAATACCGTGAATCTGAAGCCATTCTGAAAAGTATCAACAAAAAGAACTTGGCTCTTTCATTGGTTCCTAATTATTACATTTCATATCGCGAATTTTTCGAGCATTATGCGGCTAATAGTTATAGCCCCGAATATAGAAAACAGATTGGCAAATATCGAGATTCATTGTTAAGTGTTCTCAACCCGAATACCTTAGAATATCAAATAAATAGAATTCAGCAAGATATTTTTATTCATAAAAAATACCGTGATCCCAAAAAGCAGTTATTGGTTTTATTGAATAAAACAAAAGAGGAAAACCCGCAATATGCGATGATTACCTATCTGCTAGGAAAAATAGGAGAAGCTACACATGACCTAGAATCTAGAAAAAAATATTACGCGCTTTCTGCGACTTCTGATATTAAAAATGCCAATAAAGACAATGCTTCATTGCAGGAACTCGCTTTGGTTTTTTACGAAATTGGCGATGTAGATATGGCGTATAAACTGACCCAATCGGCTATTGAAGATGCACTTTATTGCAATGTTCAGTTTAGAACTTTGCTGATGTCAGAAGTATATTCGATTATCAATACGGTATATTTAGAACGAGAAGCACAGCGAAAAAGCGAATTGCAAATTTATCTGCTTTGCATTAGTCTGCTTTCTTTATTTTTGATCGTTGCAGTTATTTATGTGTATATACAGATGAAAAAGGTTTCGAGAATTAAAACCGAACTTTTCGAAACCAGCCAGAAATTAGCTGAATTAAACAAAGATATTACCGAAACCAACAGCCAGCTTCAGGAAAGTAACTTGCAATTGTCTGAGTCTAATTTGGTTAAAGAAGAATATATTGCGCATTTCTTCAATCTTTGCTCAACCTACATCAATAAGCTCGAAAATTACCGCATTATTCTAAACAAGAAAGCTACTGCAAAACAATTTGATGAAATTTATAAAATTTTAAAATCAACTACTTTGGTTGATAATGAGCTGGAAGAATTGTACAAGAACTTCGATATTATCTTTTTAAACTTATATCCAACATTTGTCAAAGACTTTAATGCTTTATTAATTCCAGAAGAACAGATTGTTCTTAAACAAAATGAATTGCTGAATACCGAACTTCGAATTTTTGCTTTAATCAGACTCGGAATTACGGACAGTGTTAAAATAGCGGCATTTTTACGTTATTCTTTAAGCACAATTTACAACTATCGCACTAGAGCTCGAAATAAGGCTGCAGTTTCGCGAAATGATTTCGAAGAAATGGTCATGAAAATCGGTTCAATGGCTTTGAAAGCGTAAATATTTATTTTAAATCTACTACTTTTTTTAGTGCTTTTTAATTTTTAAATATTTGAAAATCAATATTTTAATTTTTTGATCTACTACTTTTTTTAGTCTAAAAATGTAACTTGTACGATAACGTTTTAGTTTTACAATATGATATAAAAGTTTTTCTCAAGAAGACTTTTCCCACTTAATGAACTAATGCTTTAATAATTACTGTTATGTTAAAAAACGTTAAAACAATTGTTGTTTTACTTTTACTAAGTTCTGCTGGAATGAATGCTCAGAACAAAGTGCCAGTTTATCTAGACGATAAAAAACCGATTGAAGAGCGTGTAGAAGATGCGCTTAAACGAATGACAACCGAAGAGAAAATCGCCATGATTCATGCGCAGTCTAAATTTAGTTCTCCAGGTGTAAAACGTCTTGGAATTCCAGAAAACTGGATGACCGATGGACCACACGGAATTCGTACAGAGGTAAAATGGGACGAATGGGATCAAGCAGGATGGACAAACGATTCTTGTATTGCTTTTCCAGCGCTGACAGCACTTTCGTCAACTTGGAACAAAGAATTGGCTTCTTTATATGGTAAATCTATTGGAGAAGAAGCACGTTACCGTAACAAAAACGTATTATTAGGACCTGGTGTAAACATTTATAGAAGCCCATTAAACGGACGTAACTTCGAATATATGGGAGAAGATCCGTTTTTAGCTGCCAAAATGGTTGTTCCTTACATTAAAGGAGTTCAATCAAACGGTGTTGCCGCGTGTGTAAAACATTTTGCTTTAAACAATCAGGAAACAAACCGTAATTCTGTGAACGTAATTGTTGACGATCGTGCCTTATACGAAATTTACCTTCCTGCTTTCAAAGCGGCTGTTCAAGAAGGAAATGTTTGGTCAATTATGGGATCTTACAACAAATATAAAGGACAGCAATGCTGCCACAACGAATATTTATTAAATGATATTCTTCGCGGAGAATGGGGCTTCAAAGGAGTTGTAGTTTCAGACTGGGGAGGAGTTAATGATACGAAGCAAGCCATCCACAATGGTTTGGATATGGAATTTGGTTCATGGACAAACGGTCTTTCTTGGGGAACAAGTAATGCTTATGACAACTATTATTTGGCAAAACCATACGCTGAAATGATCAAAAAAGGTGAGGTGGGAACTAAAGAATTAGACGAAAAAGTACGTCGCATTCTACGTCTATCTTTCTTGACAACAATGGACAGAAACCGTCCTTTCGGATCTTTTGGAACTGAAGAACATGCTTTGGCAGGACGCAAAATTGCTGAAGAAGGAATCGTTTTATTGCAAAACAACAACAATATTTTGCCAATCAACCTTTCTAAAACTAAAAAGATTGCTGTAATTGGAGAAAATGCCATTAAAATGATGACAGTTGGAGGAGGAAGTTCTTCACTTAAAGCAAGATACGAAATCACTCCGCTTGAAGGTTTAAAGAAAAGAATCGGAAACCAAGCTGAAATCGTTTATGCAAGAGGTTATGTTGGAGATCCTACAAGCAACTACAACGGCGTTGTGGCTAAAGTAAGTTTAGAAGAGAAACGTCCTCAAGCTGAATTGACTGCAGAAGCTTTAAAAGTTGCTAAAGATGCTGATATTGTTCTTTTTATTGGAGGATTAAACAAAAGTCCAAATCAGGATGATGAAGGACACGATCGTAAAGAATTGAATTTATCTTATGGTCAGGATAAATTAATCAGCGAATTAGCGAAAGTAAATAAAAACATTGTTTTTGTAAATATTTCTGGAAATGCAGTGGCAATGCCTTGGATTAAAGAAGTTCCGGGAGTTGTGCAAGGATGGTTTTTAGGAACAGAGGCAGGAAATGCATTGGCAAATGTATTGGTTGGAGATGTGAATCCATCAGGAAAATTATCTTTCACATTCCCAGTAAAATTATCTGATAATGGAGCTCATGCTTTAGGAGAATTTCCAGGTGGTGATGACGTAAAATACAACGAAGGCATTTATGTTGGATACCGTTGGACAGACAAAAACAAAATCAAACCTTTATTTCCTTTTGGACACGGTTTAAGCTATACGACTTTTGCTTATGGAAAAGTTACAGCAGACAAAAAGCAAGTGAATGCTGGAGATAAAATCACATTCTCAGTTAACGTAAAGAATACAGGAAGCAGAGAAGGTTCTGAAGTGGTACAATTATATATTTCTGATTTGAAATCTTCATTGCCACGTCCGATAAAAGAATTAAAAGGATTTGAAAAAGTAGCTCTTAAAGCTGGTGAAGAAAAAACAGTAACATTTACAATTGATAAATCGGCTTTAAGTTTCTTTGACAATAAAAAACATGACTGGGTTGCTGAACCTGGTGATTTTGAAGCGATTATTGGAGCTTCTTCGACAGATATTAAATCTAAAGTGAATTTTTCACTTAAATAAGTTTTTTTATTTCTAAAAATTGGTTGGTTTGTAAAGCTGCAAGTGTAAAAATTTGCAGCTTTGCTTTTGGTTAAAAATTCACCATTAAGACATTAAGAAACATAAAAAGAAGCTTTATTTTCTTAATATTTAAGTATTAAAAGTAGATTCATTAAGTCAAACTTAATTTTCTTAATATCTTAATGGTAAAAAAAGAAACAACATGAAAAAAATTACGATTGCAATATTGACTTTATTTTTTGCGAAAAATATTTCAGCACAAAGCCTGAATAAAATGCAATGGTTTAATGAACCTGAAAAATGGGAAATTAAAAACAATGCTTTAATTATGAATGTTACTGCAAACAGCGATTATTGGAGGATTTCGCATTATGGTTTTACGGTAGATGATGCGCCTTTTTATTATGCAACTTATGGAGGCGAGTTTGAAGCGAAAGTAAAATTGACAGGAAATTATATTGCTCGTTTTGATCAGATGGGATTAATGATTCGTATTGACGAAAAGAATTATATTAAAACAGGAGTAGAATTTGTAGACGGTAAATTTAATGTCAGTACTGTTGTAACGCATAACAAAAGCGATTGGAGTGTGATAACTTTAGAAAAAGCTCCGCCGTTTATCTGGATTAAAGCTGTGAGAAGATTAGATGCTGTTGAGGTATTTTATTCGTTTGATGATAAAAATTACATCCTAACCAGAAATGCTCCTTTGCAAGACAATACGCCAGTTATGGTGGGGCTAATGGCTGCTTCGCCAGACGGAAAAGGTTTTGAAGCAAAATTCGAAAATTTCTCTGTAAAGCATCTTCCAGACCAAAGAAGATTAGAGTGGCTTAAAAATCATCAATAGATTAAATTTCAATTTTTAAATTCCAAGCTAAAATATGGGGTTTTGAGAATGTAGAAAATCTAAAATCTGCAATCTAAAATCTTCAAATTAAAACCTAACTTAACCTTAAACCAAACAAAAATGAGTTCAATTTCAGTTGATATTAAACCCAAAAAACACTACGAAATACTTGATGGTTTGCGTGGTGTTGCTGCTATTTTAGTAGTTGCTTTTCATATTTTTGAAGCTTTTGCTGGTGGCAATCGATTTGTTCAAATAATCAATCACGGATATCTGGCCGTTGATTTCTTTTTCCTTTTATCTGGATTTGTTGTGGCTTATGCCTACGATGACCGCTGGGGTAAAATGGGCCAATGGGAGTTTTACAAACGCCGTTTAATCCGTTTACAGCCAATGGTAATTCTGGGAATGATCATTGGAGCTATATTTTACTATTTTCAAGCTTCAGACATACTGTTTCCGATGATTAAAGGAATGGAATTCTGGAAAGTTATTTTAACCATGGTAATAGGATTCACCTTATTGCCAATTCCGCCTTCAATGGAAATTAGAGGTTGGGGAGAAATGCATCCTTTAAACGGTCCGGCATGGTCGCTTTTTTTCGAATACATCGCAAATATCTTGTACGCCGTTATCTTCCGTAAATTTTCGAATAAAGTAATGTCAGTTTTTGTATTGATATTTGCCGGACTGTTAATTAATTATACAGTATTTGGCCCAAAAGGAGATGTAATTGGAGGATGGTCTCTGAATTTAGAGCAAATGAATGTTGGCTTTACCCGTCTATTATTCCCGTTTTTTGCTGGAGTTTTATTATGCCGTTTAGGGAAATTAATCCATGTAAAAAATGCTTTTTGGATTTGCAGTATTTTAATCACCATTGTTTTGGCATTGCCAAGATTTGGAGACGAAAACAGCCTTTGGATCAACGGTTTGTACGAATCGATCTGTATTATTTTTATTTTCCCTCTAATTGTAGCAATCGGGGCAGGGGGAGAAATTAAAAATGAATTTTCATTGAAAATCTGCAAACTTTTAGGAGATATTTCATATCCAATTTACATTACACATTACCCATTGATTTATTGGTTTACAGCTTGGGTTGTAGACAACAAAGTGACCATGGAAAATGGCTATTTAGAAGGAATAGGAGTATTGATAGTAAGTATCATACTAGCATTTGTATGCTTAAAATTATACGATGAACCAGTAAGAAACTGGCTTGTGAAAAAATTTCAAAAAAGGTCTAAATAAGGTACAAAGTAACAAAGTGACAAAGGCGCAAAGTTTTTATACTTTGTCCCTTTGTAGCTCTGCAAGTCTGAACCTAAAAAAAATGAATTTCTAAATTTTGTTAGTTATAGATATTCAAAAAGGGATGAAGTCTGACTTCATCCCTTTTTATTTTGTGTTTTTTTATTTAACAAGATAAAGAATAAGCAGTTTAGCAGAAAACCTTTGCCACTTTGTTTCTTTGTCCCTTTGAACCTTTAAAAAAAAAATTATTCTAAAACCAATTGTCCTAAAGCTTCTTTACTGAAACCTTTCAACTCATCAGTTTTTCCAGCTTTGATTTTAGCAACCCAATTCGGATCTGATAAAAGAGGTCTTCCAACGGCAACCAAATCAAAATCGCCTCTGTCGAAACGTCTGTTTAATTCTTCTAAAGAAGTTGGTTGCGAACTTTCTCCAGCAAAAGCACCGAAGAAATCACCAGAAAGCCCAACAGAACCAACAGTAATAGTTGGTGCTCCAGTAACTTTTTTAGCCCATCCTGCAAAGTTCAAATCAGAATCTTCAAATTCTGGTTCCCAGAAACGGCGTTGTGAAGCGTGAATAATATCAACTCCGGCATCAACAAGAGGAGTAAGCCAAGCTTCTAATTCTTGCGGATTTTTTGCCAATTTATAGTTGTAGTCAGAAGGTTTGAATTGAGAAAAACGCATAATTACTGCAAAATCATCACCAACTTGTCTTCTCACTTCTTTAATTACTTCAATTGCAAATCGGTTACGTTCTGGCAAAGTTTTTCCGCCATAAATATCGTCACGCAAGTTAGTTTCAGCTCTAAAGAACTGATCAATTAAGTAACCGTGTGCACCGTGAATTTCAACAGTGTCAAATCCTAATCTTTTGGCATCAGCAGCAGCTTTTCCAAAAGCAAGAATAGTATCTTCAATATCTTTTTCAGTCATGGCAACGCCGTTTCTGAAATCAGGTCGGTTTAATCCAGACGGCCCTTCAAAAGGAACAGGCGGAACCCATCCAGAATGATGGTTGTCCATAATTCCCATATGCCAGATTTGCGGTCCCATTTTTCCGCCCCCAGCATGAACTCCATCAATCACTTTTTTCCATCCATTTAAAGCTAAATCGCCATAAAAGTGAGGAACATTCGCATCATTAGAAGATGATTTTCTGTCAATAACAGTTCCTTCAGACAAAATTAATCCAACTTCGCCTTCAGCTCTTTTTTGGTAGTAAGCTGCGACTTCATCGGTTGGGACTCCGTTAGGAGAAAAAGAGCGCGTCATTGGCGCCATTACAATTCGGTTTTTCAGGTTTAACGATTTTAAGTTAAACTCCGAGAATAGGTTGTTTGTACTCATAGTAATTTTACAAATTAGATTGAATTAATTTACTAAGTGCTTCAAAGGCACCTTCGTTACGTTTATAATAAGTCCATTGTCCAACACGTTTGGCTTCAACAAAACCAGCGCGCTGTAAAATGGACAGGTATTCAGATACAGTAGATTGTGTCAAACCAGCTTTGGCTTGAATCTGTCCAACGCAGACTCCATGCTCAAATCCTGCATGTTCCAGTTGGCCAGGAAAGTTAATTTCGGGCTCTTTTAGCCATTCCAACATTTGCAGTCGGGACTTATTAGATAATGCTTTAAAAATTTCGATCGTTTCCATAGTGCAAATATATCGACTTTTCCCGATATATGGATTTGAAGAGAAATATTTAGTATAATTTTATGATTGGCAATACAGAAAACTAGATGTTTTGTGAAAGAAAATTTATATTTGCCTATAGAAAAATCTCGTAAAGACGCGAAGTCGCAAAGTTTTTTAATCTATTGCCTCCAGCTTTAGATGCAGGTTAAAAAAAGGTAAGAGAGAAGGCTTTAGCCGAATGCTTAACTTAATTATAAAACTTAGCGCCTCTGCGACTTGCGAGAGATAAATTTCAGCCCCGTAATCTAATTATAAACTTAATCATGAAAAAAACTGTACTCATTCTAGCATTCTTATGCTGTGTAATTACCAATTCTAAAGCTCAAGTTGTAGGCGTAGATGTTGGAGATATTGCTCCAGAAATCGATCTTCCAGATACAAAAGGAGAGAAAGTAGCGCTTTCTTCTTTGCGTGGCTCATTAGTTTTAGTTGATTTCTGGGCTTCTTGGTGTGGACCTTGCATTAAAGAACAGCCATTGCTAATCAAATTGCATAATGCTTATCCAGACAAATTATCGATTTATGGAGTTTCTATGGATACTAAAAAACCTTTATGGACAGGAGCAATCGCAAAAGCAAAATTGCCTTGGACGAATGTTAGTGATTTAAAATATTGGCAGTCTCCTGTTGTCGGAGATTATATGCTGCAATCTGTTCCTTTGAACTTTTTAATCGATAAAAACGGAATCATTTTAGCAAAAAACATTCATGGACAGGCTTTAGAAGCTAAAATTAAAGAGCTTTTAGAGGTACAATAAATTTTTCTTAACCGCAAAGTATTTCATCTAAAAGATTTTCTCTCGCAGATTTGGCAGATTGAGCAGATTTAATCTTTTATAAATAGCAGAAAAAATCCCCATAATCTGCCAAATCTGCGAGAGAAAATAAAATTTTGCGAGTGCAGTTAAAAACAAAAAAGCCCAATATCGATTGGGCTTTTAATTTTTAATTCCAGATTTTTAATTCTTTTCTAAGATTCCTTAATAACTTTCTTTACACCTCCAAAACTCGTTTTCAGCATTTCTCTAATCTGAAACTGCGTTTTGTTTTGCGAAGCGCTTTTCCAATCTTTCAGATCAAAAATATGAATCTGATCTGCGTAAGGATTAGTCAAGAATGAAATTCGTGAAATGGTATATTTATAATATTTCAGTTCGTGAGAGACATGTCGATTTGGAACTACAATTAGTATATTTTCCCAGTTCAAAAAGTCTTTTGGAACATCTTTTCTTTCCAATAATCCTAAAGATTCAAAAAAAGCGACAATCTTCTGATCATTAAGTTTGCTAATCTTCTGATCAAGGTTTTTAAAAGTTGTCTGGAGTCTATTTTCGTTAATAATAGTACTCATAGTGGTAATTGCTTTTTATGATTTAAATATAAAATTACATCAAAAGAAAATCATTTTTGAATCTGAAGCCATTAGATTCATTCTAAATTTTGAAAGCCCATTCTAGAAGCATTTGTTATGAATGGCTTATCATATTTTGACAAAATACTATTAATGTTTCTTCTCTAAAAGCTTTATTTTTATCACTATCTGATTTTACTAACAACTAAACCTATGAAAACCAATTTCCTTTTAAGAACAATTCTTTGTTTTTTAATTCTATTTTCAATTCCTGTTTTTGCACAGAAAGAATCAGCAAGAGAAGTCATTCTAATTGATAAAGATTGGCGGTTTTCATTTGGACATTCATACGATACAAAGAAAGATTTTGGCCATGCAGAAGGCTATTTTTCCTATTTAACTAAAACTGGATTTGGCGATGGGCCAGCTGCTTCTGGATTTGATGATCGAGCTTGGAGAAAATTAGATCTTCCGCACGATTGGGCAGTCGAACAGCCTTTTAGCGAAAGCGCAAGTTTCAGCCACGGATTTAAAGCAGCAGGGAAAAATTTCCCAGAGAAAAGCATTGGCTGGTACAGAAAGAAAATAACGATTTCAAATGATGATTTAGGAAAAATCATTTCTTTAAAATTTGATGGCGTTTTTAGAAATTCAAAAGTCTTTTTTAATGGATTTTATTTAGGTACACAGGAAAGCGGTTATAATGGTTTTGAGTATGATGTAACGGCTTACGTTAATTATGGAGGCGAAAATACCATCGTAGTTCGTGTCGATGCTTCTATGGAAGAAGGCTGGTTTTATGAAGGCGCAGGGATTTACAGGCATGTTTATCTTCAGAAAACGAATCCTCTTCATGTGGTGCTGAATGGAACGTACGTAACTTCCGAAATCGTGAATGATAATGCTTCAATTACTGCAGAAGTAAAATTGGAAAATAAAGGTCATTTTAAAGGAAATGTAGAAATAAACCAAACTATTTTGGATGCTTTGGGAAAACAAGTTGCAGTAAATACTGAAAATGTTTTAGCTCCTGAATTTTACAAAACAAATACTTACACAGCAAAATTAAACGTCAAAAATCCGCTTTTGTGGGATATTGATAATCCAAATTTGTATCAATTGGTCACAGAAATTAAAAGTGAAGGAAAAGTAATTGATCACTACAAAACTTCTTTCGGAATCAGAACCATAAAGTTCGATCCAGAAAATGGCTTTTTCCTTAACGAAAAACAGGTTAAACTTAAAGGAACAAACAACCATCAAGATCATGCGGGAATTGGAACAGCCCTTCCAGATGAAATTCAGTACTACAGAATCGCAAAACTGAAAGAAATGGGCTCGAATGCGTATCGTTGTTCGCACCATCCGCCAACGCCAGAATTATTGGACGCTTGCGACAAATTGGGAATGCTGGTTATTGATGAAACGCGTTTGATGGGAATCAACGATTATCATTTGAATGATTTACAACGAATTATCGAGCGCGACCGAAATCATCCGAGTATTTTCTGCTGGTCTGTTGGAAATGAAGAGTGGCAGATTGAAGGCGGAATTACGGGTGAAAGAATTACCAATGTAATGCAGGATTTCAGCAAAAGCATTGATCCGACAAGACCTGTAACGGTAGGAATCAGCAGCGGATTTAAGAGCGGAATATCGAATGTAGTGGAAATCATGGGCTATAATTATCTTGGAAATGGAGATATCGATGCGCATAGAAATCAGTTTAAGCATCAGCCAGGAATGGGTACAGAAGAAGGTTCGACCTTTGCCACGCGAGGCATTTATTTTACCGATGATGCCAAACATTACCAAAGCGCTTATGATAAAAAACCTCGTCCCACTTTTTATAGTATCGAAGAAGGGTGGAAATTTTATGCTGAAAGACCTTATTTAGCTGGAATGTTTATTTGGACAGGTTTTGATTATCGAGGCGAACCAACGCCTTATGGCTGGCCTTCTGTGACTTCTTATTTCGGAATGATGGACGTTTGCGGTTTCCCTAAAGACAATGTGTTCTATTTAAAATCATGGTGGGGGAAAGAACCTATTTTACACATATTCCCACATTGGAATTGGAGCGGAATGGAAGGTGCAGCAATTGATGTCTGGGCGTATTCGAATTGCGATGAAGTAGAGCTATTCCTGAATAAAAAAAGTTTAGGAAAAAAGAAGATGGTGCAAAACAGCCATTTGGAATGGAAAGTAAATTACGCTGCAGGAACTTTGGAAGCTGTGGGTTATAAAAACGGAAAAAAAGTGCTTTCAGATATTCAAAAAACAACTGGAAAACCAGAAAACATCAAATTGTCATTAGATAAAGAAAATGTTTTAAAGGGAAATGTTTCGGTTGTAACGGTTGAAACTACTGATAAAAATGGCTTGCACGTTCCGACCGCAAACGACGAAATTACGTTATCTATAAAAGGCGGAAAAATTTTAGGAGTGGGCAACGGAGATCCAACTTCATTAGAAAGTGATCAGTTTATTGATGACATTGCATTAGTTGCCATAAATAATTTTAAAGAGCAAAAGGTAGAAAGTGCTTCTTTGCCTCAACAATTGCCTAATTATCCTGAAAATGAATGGAGTGATGCTTTTAAAGATCGTGATTATAAAAAACAAGCGCCATCATATATTTATAAAGGTGAATTTGATTTGAAAAGTAATTCGGCTTCTAATCACGTGAGCTTCTTTTATAAAAAAATAGGAGCAGAGGCAGTGATTTTCGTTAACGGAACTAAAGTGGAACCAAACAAAGAAGATTCTCAAAAATATATTTTGAATGCATCTATTCTAAAAGAAGGCAAAAACACGATTCACATTGCAGCAACGCCCTTGCAAAAAATAAAAGATTGGGATGTTATGAATACCGATCCAGGAATCATTCAGGTTATAACGCCTGCAGAACCTTGGAAAAGAAAGCTTTTTAATGGTTATGCGCAAATTATCATTCAAAAAGATGAAAATGCTAAAGAAGTGGTTTTATATGCTTCTGGGAAAGGATTGCGAGCTGCTAGTTTAAAGAATTAGTTTTTTATCGCAATCCCGATAACTATCGGGAGCAAAGATTTACGCTAAGTTTTTAATCTCGCAATCCCGATAGCTATCGGGAGCAGAGACGCAAAGTTTTTTTAATACCAATAAATGAATTGCGTCCAGCTTTAGCTGGATGTGAAAAAAAGGTACTTTTAAAGGCTTTAGCCAAACGGTTCTAAGTTTGGCTAAAGCCTCTTTGACTTAGCTTTTTAGACCTCCAGCTAAAGCTGGAGGCAATTCAAAAAGAACTTTGCGTCTCTGTGACTTTGCGAGCATTTTCTTTAATTAAAAAAAACTTAGTGAACTTAGCGTAAACCTTAGCGCTCTTTGCGGTTAAACCTAAAACCTGAAACTTTAAACCTGAAACAAAAAAATATTGTTTGATTTTCATAACTTTGCAAAATGAATAGTCAGACAGAAACTCAGAATTGCGATTTTACTTCAGATTTAAAAATGAAGGGTTTTAAAGTGTATCCTATAAATGGAGATTTCAGTAAAGTTCCCGTTTACAGCCGAAGAGACTTCTATAAAATCTGCATCAATACCAGCAAAAGCATCATTCAATACGCCGACCGTGGAATAGAAACCGACGGAACGATTTTGTTTTTCGGTAATCCGATTATTCCATATTCTTGGGAAACGGTTTCTGAGAAATTTGAAGGTTATGCTTGCGTTTTTACTGAGGAATTTTTTAAAACAAAAGACCGTTCAGAAACCCTTCAGGAATCGCCTTTGTTTAAAATAGGAGGAACGCCAATTTTTACTTTAACTCCTGAACAAAAGGTGTTTATCGATTCGTTATTCCAAAAAATGATTCAAGAATACGAAACCGATTATGCATTCAAAGATGATTTGATGCGCAGTTACGTCAATTTGATTATTCATGAATCTATGAAAATGCAGCCTTCAGAGAACTTCTTTAAACATAAAAATGCTTCTTCAAGAATTACTTCTTTGTTTTTAGAATTATTAGAAAGACAATTTCCAATAGAGACAAAAGATCAGCCCTTAGCTTTAAAAACTCCTCAAGATTATGCGCAAAGCCTTTCTGTACATGTGAATCACTTAAATCGTTCTGTGAAAGAAGTTACAGGAAAACCGACAACGGCACACATTACAGAAAGAGTGATTAATGAAGCAAAAGCTTTGTTGCAGCACACAGATTGGAGCATTTCTGATATTGGTTATTCGCTTGGATTTGAATATCCGAGTTACTTCAATAATTATTTTAAAAGACTTACAGGAACGGTTCCAAAATCGCTTCGAATGTAAATTGTTTCAATTTCTTAATTTTTTGTTTGAATATTGTTATTTCTGCATTGCAGTATTGCACTACATTTGCCCTGAAATAAACAACGAACCTTTGCATCAGTTTTTTTAATGACTAAATAATACTTCACAAAAGCATGTTCCGCTTTGCATTTAGTTTTAAATTTTGATAATAGAAAAAAATAAAAATCTTTAAAGTATTAATTAAAAGCAAAATCTCCTTCTAAAAAAGAGATTCGTTGTACTGATTATTTCATTCAAATAAGCTTATAAGAATTTTAAAAATTAATTATTAACCTAAAAACAACGAAATTATGTCGACACATTTCACTGCTGTAATCGAAGAAGGTAAAATTCCAAACACTTATATGACAGGCGAAGTGTCATATAAAAAGCAGACAAGCGAAATTCACCCTGAAAATACTGTAATAAAAGATATTTCTTTTGAACCCGGAGCGAGAAGCAATTGGCACAGTAGTGCGAGTCTGCAATTAATCATTGTAACAGATGGAGTTGGCTATTACCAAGAAAGAGGCGGACAAATAAATCTTATCGAAAAAGGAAAGGTAATTACTGTTTTGCCTGGAGTAGAACATTGGTACGGAGCAACACCAAACACCAAATATTCTCATATCACCATTGTGACAGAAGTAGACAAAGGCTCGGGAGTATGGCTGGATAGTGTTACTGATGAAGAGTATTATTCTTTCTAAGTTTCTAAGACACTAAGTTGCTATCCCGATAGCTATCGGGACTAAGTTTTTTTACGCAGATCTTACTGATTTATAACATATTATATTTTTTGATTAGATAAAAATAATCGAAATTTATATAACTGTTTGCAAATCAGTATAAGTCAGCTAGATTTCTATTGCAATTTCAGAACGGTTTTAGACCTGTCCCGATAGCTATCGGGATGAAACAAAAACAAAAAACAACAAATAAATTATGGAAACAAAAAGCATTAAAGCCTTTGGAACGGAAGCTGCCGAAGCACCATTAAAAACTTTAGATATTAAAAGAAGAGCTGTAAAGGCGCATGACGTAGAAATTGAAATTTTGTATTGCGGAATCTGCCACTCAGATTTACATACGGCTAGAAATGAATGGCATGGCACCATTTATCCGATTGTTCCGGGACATGAGATTGTGGGACGCGTGACTAAAGTTGGAGATCATGTAAAAGGCTTCAAAGTTGGTGATTTGGCAGGTGTGGGCTGTTTAGTTGATTCTTGCAGAGAATGCGAACATTGCAAAAATGATTTAGAGCAATTCTGTGATGAGGGAAGTACTCAGACTTTTAATTCTCCAGACAAACACTTAGGAGGACAAACTTATGGAGGTTATTCTCAAAGCATTATTGTAGACGAGAGCTTCGTTTTGCATATTTCAGATAAGTTAGATTTAGCTGCTGTTGCTCCGTTATTATGCGCTGGAATTACAACTTATTCACCATTAAAGCATTGGAAAGTTGGTCCTGGTCAAAAAGTTGGAATTGTAGGTATCGGTGGTTTGGGCCACATGGGAATCAAAATAGCTAAAGCTATGGGCGCTCATGTAGTGGTTTTTACAACATCTTTATCTAAAACAGACGATGCAAAACGTCTTGGAGCAGATGAGGTGGTATTGTCTACAGACGAAGCGCAAATGGCAGCGCATGCAAGAAGTTTGAACTTTATTTTAGATTGCGTTTCTGCCGAACACAATATTGACGCATACTTAAATTTACTAAAAGTAGACGGAACATTAACTCTGGTTGGAGCACCAATGGATCCGCTTCCTGTAACTTCTTTCAGCTTGATTTTAGGTAGAAGAAGCTTCTCAGGATCTCTTATTGGAGGAATTGCCGAAACTCAAGAAATGCTTGATTTTTGTGCCGAACATAATATCACATCAGATGTCGAAGTAATCGGTGTAAATGATGTAAACGACGCCTACGAAAGATTATTAAAAGGAGACGTTAAATATCGTTTTGTGATTGATATGGCGTCGCTTAAATAAGATGCTAAGTTGGTAAGATTCTAAGATACTAAGTTTTTCTTTTGTGCTTAGAATCTTAGCGAATTTAGAAATTAATAAAGCAGAACGATGATCTTAGCATCTCAAAAAAACAACCCCCTCAAGCAATTCAACTCTTGAAGGGGTTTTTAGCAAAGATTTGAGTTTCTTAGACTCAATAGCTTAGAATCTCAGAACCTTAGAATCTTAGCGTCTTAATTCATTTTACTTTTTGTCTAGGTTTTGTTTCAGCATTTTGGCATGTTCCAAATGCGCTGTTAAACCTGCAATATTATTAGAAGCCCAAGTTCTTATTTCTTGATCGTTAGCATCTTTTGCGGCTTTTTCTAATTTCTTGATCGCTTTTTCGTGACCATCAATCATCATATCAGCGAATTTTTTATCAAAATCAACACCCGATTTTTCGTTTAATTTATTGTATTCTTCTTGACCTTCTTCAGTTAAAGAAGTTGGAAGAGTAAAATTTTTCGCTTTTGCTAAAGCACTCACTTCAGAAGCCGATTTAGTGTGCTCATCAACAAGCATTTTACCAAATTTTTTCACTTCAGCGTTAGTACTTTTTGTTTGAGCCAGTTTACCAATTTCGATTTCAGCTAAATTAATTTCAGCTTGATCTACTAAAAATTCAGAGTCATCTTCTTTGCTGTCAATAGAATCAAATTTTGTTTCGTTCGCATCTTCTGCAACCTCTTTTGGATCTTCTTGTTTTGGATCTTCTTGTTTGGTTTCGTTTTTACAAGATTGAAGGAATATAATAATAAGTGCTGCTCCTAAAATGGCTTTTCCGGCTAATAATAACTTTTTCATGATTTTAATAGTTTAATGTTATAATGTAAAATTATAGACAAGTTAAAGGAATGTCTTACAGGATTTTTAGAGATTGTTATAGGATTAAAATGTAAATTTTTAAATTAGCCTAAAATCACTTTATATGGAGAAAGATTTTATTTATGGAATGAAAGTTTCTTTAGGTAATGAATTTGGTGTTGTTATAAAAGATGAAAATGATCAGTCTACTTTTTATGGATTGATTCGTTGGGATACACCGAAAGAAAATGATATTGAAGATTGGAAAGGACAATTTGGGACATTTATTAGGATAGGAGGTAGTATTTTAAATAGTGATTACGAATTTAAATACATAACTGAAGAAGGATTCTCTAAATAGTAATTGGAGATTTTATTTAATACTAAAATGAAAAAGGCACTTTTTATAATTTTAGTTTCAATACTAATAATTTCATGTAAACAGAAGAAAAAATATAAAACCATCGATTTCGGTGATTTTGAAATAACAGTTCTAGAACAATGGAATAAATTGGAATTTAAAGGAGTTGACAGTTATGTTGGTGGAATAATTACACCAGAAAAAGATTCTTTAATTTTTGATATTGGCTTGTATTCTGGAGATGCCTCAAATGATTTTCCATTAGTTTTTGATAAACAATCTTATGCAGAGTTAACTAAAAAGCAAAAAGAACTTTTAAAAGAAACGAAACATTTAATCGTTGATTCTTTGTGCGGAGATATTGATTTTAGAAAATATGAAAAATATAAATCTGTCTTTTATTCAATAGATTGTTTTAAAGCGAAAATGACAATACCAACTAATGTAGAATTTGGTGCTACGGGGATTTATATTGATAGTTTGAAAGGAAACTCCAAAGATTTTAATAAAGTAAAAATGGCTTTCTATGGTTTTAATTTAAAAGAGAAGACTCAAAATCAATTTGTAAGTGCTTTAAAAACAATAAAGCTAAAGGGATATTGTCATTCAAAAAAATAAGATTAAAAGAGATAATTTAATCCCAACTCCAAAAGAGTTGGGATTTTTTATATTTAACATTTTAGATTTCTCAAAAAAAGAAAAATTTACATTTCCACTTTCACAATTCCCATCCTACAAAAATGAAATTTGCGACAAAAATTCTATAACAAAAATTCCTGTGTTAATGATGAATTTTGATATAACAGATTTTGACATATGAAATGTCAAATGTTAACCATAAAAATTAAAGTCATGCCAGATCCAAGAATTAAGAATGAAGAGCAGTATGAAGCATTGGTGAAAAAGGGATACAGCAAAGAAAAGTCGGCTCGTATCGCTAATACGCCAAACGCAGGAAAGAAAGGCGGAAAAGCAAAGCCTTATGATGAATGGACAAAAGAAGAACTTTTGAAACAAGCCAGTAAAGTAGGCATAAAGGGAAGGTCTTATATGAACAAAAAAGACTTAATCGAGTCTTTAAGAAATAATTAAAATTAATTCAAAACTATTTCTGTGATAAATTTTTAAATACCATGAATGCGGCGAAAAAAGAAAATTTAATGAATCAGCTAATTAAAGCGCCACATCTAGTAATTGAAAAACTAGACTTAGAATATATTAATGATCATCAATTAACAATTGTTCGCTGCCGCGAAGGAGAAAATTTCGTTTATAAAAAGAACGGAAAAAATGTAAAAAGTAAAAACGAAATTAAACGCATTAATAGTTTGGTGCTTCCGCCGGCATGGGAAAATGTCCGAATAACAGATATTACAAACGGACATTTGCAAGCTGTAGGAACAGATCTTAAAAACAGGAAACAATACCGTTATCATCCAAGATGGAATTTGATTCGAAACCAAACCAAGTTTTACAAAATTGCAGAATTTGGCGCTAAACTTCCAACAATAAGAAAACAAGTCGATCTTGATTTGGAACAAAAAGAATGGTCTAAAGAAAAAGTTACTGCTTTGGTGATTCGTTTAATGGAAGAAACGCATATTCGAATCGGAAATGAGAAATATGCCAAAGACAACAAATCTTACGGACTTTCGACTTTAAGAAAACGCCACATCAATATCAATAAAAATTCCCTCCGATTTGAATTTGTTGGAAAAAAAGGAAAACAGCATACTATTACCACTCGCAATAAACAATTGGTAAAATTGGTAAGCCGTTGCGAAGAAATTCCAGGCTATGAGGTTTTTAAATATTATGATAAAAATGGCGAACGAAAAGTTCTGGACAGTCATGCCGTTAATGAATATCTGCACAATATTTCGGGCGAATATTTTAGTGCAAAGGACTTTAGAACTTGGGCAGCGTCTATTATTTTCTTTGAAAGTTTAATGGAAATAGGAGTGGCTTCAGATGAAAAAGAAGTCAAACAGAATATTATAACCGCTTTTGATCTCACGGCCGAAGCGCTTGGAAACACTCGAAAAGTCTGCAAAGATTATTACGTTCATCCGCTTTTGATTTCAACTTACGAAGATGGTTCCATTCAGAAATATTTTGATTTGGCAAAAAAAAGCCGAAGCACAAGAAGATATTTTACAAAATCAGAAATAGCATTTTCTGAATTGATTCAGAATTACGAAATCAATTTAGAAACGCCTTGTTCATAAAAGAGTTACTGCATCTCTCCAAAAGCTTAAAAGTTTGCAATACAAACAAAATCATTATTAACTAAAAAACTATTATTATGTTACGTTGGACAGTCACTTTTATTATTCTAGCCATAGTGGCAGGAATATTTGGTTTCGGTGGAATTGCCGCTGGAGCCGCTAGTATCGCTAAAATTTTATTCTTTATATTTTTAGTTCTATTCGTTATTTCATTAATCAGCGGAAGATCTACAAGGGTATAAAAATCAGTAAATAAAAACAAATTTAAAACGGCACATTGACTTTTATAATGTGTCGTTTTGTGGTTTCTGTAATAATTATAAAACCACGAAAGACGGTAATCCAGTACTGAAAATTATTGGAGATTAAGTAGTTAAATTTTAGACTCAAAAAAAACCGTCCCGTTATTTAACGGGACGGTTTTATTTTAATACGAATAAAAGATTAAAATCTGCGCGGATCATTTTCGGGATAACTTTCTTCATCATCATCTTCCTGAACATCATCTTCTACATAATCATTATCATCGTCGTCAATATCTTCTTCGATATAATCGTCATCATCTTCGTCATCATTTTCATCTTCGTCCTCATCGTCAATGTCTTCTAGCACATCTTCGGTTTCGTTAAAGTCATACTCATCTTCTTTTAGATCTGAAGGATTGTCGAATTCGTCATTTTCTTCTGCAAAATTATCATCTTCCAATTCGACTTCATAGATTTCATCATTATTGTCCTCTAGATCTCTGTCGTTATGGAAATCGTCATTAAGGTCGTCCAAATCATCATCGTTTAGATAATCTTCCTGATCTGGATTTGGCTTGTTCGGATTATATCCGTTTCTAACAGTATAGCCACGCTCTGCAATTTCTCGATTATCATTATCCGTTTGTCGTCTATCGTCTTTTAAGTCTTCACCTAAATTTCGATCATCAGAAAAATGATTTTTTAAATCTGTATTATAACCGTTTTTTTTATCGATAGTATTCATGATGTTTGTTTTTTATGATTAATATTTACAAATCTAACACCAAGACGAAGGAATTTTTTATAAGATTTTTTAGTGTAATTCTATAATTAACAGATGTTTAGAATAGAATTTTAATTTAAAATCTTGTAACCTCTCTCGCTATTCACGAAGTAATTTTATCATGTTATTAATCATAAAAAATTATTACCATGAAAACTACAAATAGTAAAAATGCAAGTACAGCAAAAGAAAGTACAAAAGACACAACACCAAGAGGAGTTACAAAGCCAAAATCGAGTGCAGCCTCAGGATTGACTGAATTATTTGAAGAAGCACTAAAAGATATCTATTGGGCAGAAAAAGCGTTGACAAAAGCTTTGCCTGTAATGGTTAAAAATGCTTCTTCTGTTGAATTGAAAGATGCAATTGACAATCATTTAACTGAAACGGAGGAGCAAATTGCCCGTTTAGAAGAAGTATTTAAAATCGTCGGTAAAAAACCAACGGCAAAAAAATGCGATGCCATGGAAGGTTTGATCGAAGAAGCTAAAGGAATGCTGGAAGAAACAGAATTTGGAGTAGTGCGTGATGCAGGAATTATTGCTGCGAGCCAGAAAATTGAGCATTACGAAATTGCTACTTACGGTACTTTAAGACAGTTTGCCGAAACTCTAGGTATTCCTGAAGCAGCCACTTTGTTAGAGCAAACACTCGATGAAGAAAAAGGTGCTGATAAAACCCTGACAGAAGTTGCTGTAAATGCAGTAAATCTTGAAGCTGCAGAAATTGAATAAGCATAAGAAATAAAATAAAAGTGCAGTTTTAGAGCTGCACTTTTTTAGTTAAATAAAAAATTGAGTATATGCCCGAAGGTCCGTCAATAGTAATTTTAAAAGAAGAAGTGCAGCAATTTACGGGACAGAAAATAATTTCTGTATCTGGGAATACGCATATTGATATTTCTAGGCTACAGGATAAAACCATTCTAGCTTTTAAAACTTGGGGAAAACATTTCTTAATCTGTTTTGATTCATTTACAGTAAAAATTCACATGCTCATGTTTGGGACATACCGAATAAATGAGCGTAAAGTTTCAAAACCCAGATTAAGTTTAGTTTTTGAAAACGGAGAGCTTAATTTTTATACTTGTTCTGTAAAAATTTTAGAGGGAGACATTAATTCTCATTACGATTGGAGTGTTGATGTCATGAATGAAAATTGGAATCCTAAAAAAGCACAAGAGAGTATCGAAAAAATGCCTCAAAAAATGATCTGCGATGTCATCTTAGATCAGGATATTTTTTCTGGAGTAGGCAACATTATAAAAAATGAAGTTTTGTACCGCTGTTATGTGCATCCAGAATCGATTGTAGAGAAAATTCCGCCTCATATAAAAAGCCAGCTTATTGCTGAATGCTCCACATACAGTTTTGAATTTCTATACTGGAAAAAGAAGTTTGAACTTAAAAAACATTGGGAAGCCTATACAAAAAGTATATGTTTACGATGCAATCTTCCTTTCCAGAAAAAACAGACTGGAGATCGAAAACGCAGAAGCTTTTTCTGCACTAACTGCCAACAATTATATATATGAAAAATCACGTAAAAATAGGCTGTTCCAGTTTTTACAACAGTTTTTGGAAGAACGTTTTTTACCCTCAAAATCTTCCTTCCAAAAAATGGTTTGAGTTCTATTGCCAGCATTTTGACACTTATGAGTTTAATGGCAGTTTTTATAAATTTCCGACCATTCGTATTTTCCAAAATTGGTACAATAAAACCCCAGAATCTTTTTTGTTTTCGGTAAAAGTGCCAAAAGAAATCACACATATCAAAAAGCTTATAGACTGTGAAAGCCGTTTGAATGACTTTTATAACATTTGTAAGGAAGGCATGAGAGACAAACTCGCTGCTGTTCTCTTTCAATTTCCGCCAAGTTATGCTTTTAGCAGAGAAAAATTACATGCCATAATCGGAATTCTTAATTACAATTTCAAAAATGTAGTCGAATTTCGCCACGAAAGCTGGTGGAACGATGAAGTTTGGAACGCATTTAAGGAAAACAATATCACATTTTGCAGTGTGAGTTATCCCAATCTTCCTCAAACTATCTTCAAAGATTTTCCACTACTTTACATGCGTTTTCATGGAATCCCAAGATTGTTTCATTCAAGTTATTCTACGGAAGAATTACGGGAGGTATATCGCCAGATTCGTTCCAAGAAAGGATTTATTTATTTTAATAATACAGCAAGCGAAGCAGGTATTTTGAATGCTTTAGAATTGAAAAGAATGACTGTTTGATTTTAATTTTTAAATTTTTAATTTAGTAATGATGTTTAACCGCAAAGAGCGCAAAGGTTCACGCTAAGTTCGCTAAGATTATTTTCTTTTGCGTGCCTTGCGTAAACCTTTGCGCTCTTTGCGGTTTAAAAAAACCTTTGCGGTTCAAAAAAACCTTTGCGGTTCAAAAAAACTACAATTTTAAGCTTCCCTCGATTCCGTCATCCATAGTTTTTCCTGTAATAAAAGCAGCTGTCATTTTTGCAATCGCAACCATTTTTCCGTTTTTATTATTCCAGTAGTAACCATCTTCCGGAACTACTTTAATTACGCTTAAATTTGGGTCATCGACACCGCCTGGCATCCATATTTTTACTGCTGGATTCCATAATTTTTCAATTGTTTCTCGATCGTATGAAATACTTGCCGTTCCATGAAGAGTTAAGAATTTATCATGCGGTTCGGCAAAAAAGATTTCAACCATTGGATTCAGTGTGATTTCTGCATTCTGTCCGCTGTTTCTGTCAGATAAGAACCATAGGTTTCCCAAATCATCAATTTTCTGCACAGACATAGGTCGAGATTGTATCCTGTATTCGTTATATGTACAAAACATACACGTTTTAATATGCGCAGCCAGATCTTTTATTTTGTCTACTGCAAATTCATCTGTAAGGTCTTTATGATCGCCCATAACGTTATATTTTTAAGTTGTTTTTTATATTTAATTATTTGACAAACAGAAGGTATTGTCTGAAAAATATTAAAGTAAAGTTGGAGATTTTTACACTTTTTCAGCTTATATAATTAAACTTATAAATTATGATATTTCAATTTACTTTGTAAGAAATTAAATCTAAATCCTATTTATTAGATAAAATTGCACTATATTTGGGCATATTAAAATTCTAAGCCAAAAATACGATGACAGATTTCACCATATTCTATACTGATGACGACGAAGATGATTTATGTATTTTTGCAGATGCCGTAGAATCTATTCCCCATAACATTAAACTGCAAACATATTCTGGAAGTCAAAATTTTTTGAATGCCATTTCGGAATCATCTGTTGTTCCATCCGTGATTTTCTTGGATTTAAATATGCCTGGAAAAAATGGATTTGACGTTTTGGAAGAACTAAGAAGTTCTGATGACAAAAAAGACATTCCAGTAGTCATCTATTCCACTTCGAGTGAGCCAGGTAATATTGAAAAATGTCTTAAACTTGGAGCCAATTGCTTTATTACCAAACCCGTTTTAATGAGTGATATTATAAAAGCAATAGAACACGCAATACAAATTGATTGGAAAAAGTTTATCCCGACCCAATCCAATTTTGTATTTAAATACTGATTTCAGATAAATCTGGAATATAAATATTAAAGACAGAACCTTTTCCTTTTTCACTATCAACGGTGATAAAGCCTTTATGGTTTTCTACAATTTTTTTCACAATTGCAAGGCCAATACCTGTTCCTCGATATTCGCTCTCGGTGTTTAAACGCTGGAAAACTTCAAAGATTTTTTCTTTATAAACGAGCTCAAAACCAATTCCGTTATCCGAAACTTGGAGATGGTGGTATTTTTTGTCTTTAAATTCAGCATTTGGAAGCGATTTTCCATCAACTTTTTTAACTGATATTTTTACTTTTGGAGGAACGCCAGGACGTGAAAATTTTAGGGCATTTTCCACCAGATTGTGAAGTAGCTGTCTAAATTGGAACTGTATCAGTGTTGCTTCTCCCAAATCGTGATATTCTACAATGGCATTTTTTTCTTCAATGCGATCTGAAAAATCACTGATTACTTCTTCAGCGATTTCGTCTATTTTAATTTTTGTAAATATGCGATCGGCAGAATTGGCGCGGGAATAGGTTAATAAATCCTGTATTAAATTTTGCATTTTTTTAGCCGAAAACTCAATCCTGTTTAAATAGGTTTTGGCATTCGCCGAAATATTCTGCTCATCCAAATCGGCCAATCGGCTAGCAAAAGTCTGGATTTTACGCAAAGGTTCCTGAAGATCATGACTCGATATATAAGCAAATGACTGCAGTTCTATATTCATATTAACCAGATCTCTGTTTTTGAGTTCCAGTTGCGTTGTGCGTTCAATAATCTGTTCTTCCAGCTGATTGGTAAAGTTTTTTTGTTCTTCTATATCGGTACTGCTTCCCACCCACATGGTCACTTTTCCAGACTCGTCCAATTGGGCAACAGCACGGCTGAGCTGCCATCTGTATTCGCCATCATAACGTTTAAATCGGTGGATAAAAAGAAAATCATGTCCCGTTTTTACTGATTCCATCCAGAGTTTAACATTTTCTTCGCGATCGTCTGGATGGATAATTTGTAGCCAGCCATTCTTTTCAATCTCTTCTTTAGAAAGTCCAGAATAGTTGTAGACGGTTTCATTAAAATAATTTAGATTCCCCAATGTATCGCTTGTCCAGATAAGTTGGGGCATAGAATCGGCGAGGAGTCTAAACTTTTGCTCGCTTTTTACTAGAACATGCTGCATATTTTTTTCTACAGTTACATCCATTACAGTTCCAATCATTTTTGAAGGAATATTATTTTCATCAAAAAAGATTTTGCCATGCATTTTAATCCATCCAATTGAATTGTCTACTTTTAAAATGCGAGCTTCATATTTGTAAATGCCTTCCTTTAAAGCCTTTTCAAAAGCCTCTTTAACAATATGTTCGTCTTTAGGAAGAATACGGCTTCGAACGTCTTCATGTATTATTTTAGTGCCTTTTTCAAATCCGAAGATATCTAGAATGTTATCGCTATAAAGTAACTTTTTGGTTTTAAGATTTAAATCCCAGGTAGCAATTTTTCCAATTTCAGTTGCCAAACGTGCTCTTTCTTCTGTAGTCTCCACTTTTTTTCGAGCTTTGACTTTAGAAGTTACGTCATAAACGGTGAACATAATTCCAGAAGCTTTTCCATTTTTTTCATATAACGTCGTAAATTCATAATCGAGGTAGAATTTTTTAAGCTTTCCTTTAATATTAATATGGGTAACAGCTTCGTTTTCGCTGATTTTTTTTCCAGTTGTGAGCACTTCGTGCAATATTTCAGGATATTTCTGATTGTATAATTCTGGAAAAACCTCCAATAAGGGACGACCAATAAAGTCTTTTTCTTCTTTCTGCCAAATATCCTTCATCATGGCTTTATTGGCCATTTCGATTACATAATCTTTTCCTCTAAAAATTGCCATTGCAATAGGAGATTCCATAACAATATTGCGAAACGCAACTTCATTTTCTGTGAGCAGATGTCTTCCTTTTACATCTTCTGTTACTTCATAAGCCACCACTATGATTCCTGTTATAGTATTGTTTTCTTCTTTTAAAGGATAAAAAACGACATTGAAGTAGGCTAATTCCTGTTTGTTATATCTATTTAAAGTTACAGCAAATTCATCTTGAGAATAAGGAATTCCAGTTTCAAAGACGTTTTTTAGCAAGGGATAAACAGCTTCTTTAGTTTCAGGAAACGAATCAAAAATGGGTTGGTTTAAAATATCACTTTCTTCTTTGCCTGCAATATGAAGATACGTTGCATTAGCCATTTCAGCAATGAATTCTGGTCCTTTTAAAATACAGATGCCAAGCGGAATTTGTTTTACAGTGTTTCTAAAACGTCTTTCACTTTCTTCCAGATTTTTGCGTGTAAGCACTTGTTTTGTGGTTTCATTGCAGATTACCAAAACACCGTTTGTTTTTCCATTTTCATCATTCACAGGACTGTAGCTAAAAGTCCAGTACACATCTTCCATTTTACCATTTCTGTAAATCGGCAACAATTGGTCTTCATGCCATGTCGCTTCGCCTTTATCAAAAACTTGATCGATTAAAGGTTTTATGAAATCCCAGATTTCAGGCCAGTAATCGGCACCTTTTTCGCCAAGAATAGCGGGATGTTTGCCATCATTTCCTAAACTAGGACGATAGGCGTCATTATAAAAGCATATATGATCTGGCCCCCAAAACAAAAACATGGGGAACTTGGAGTTTAACAGAATTCCTAAAGTTGTACGCAGACTTTGTGGCCATAATTCTACTGGTCCAACAGCCGTTTTGCTCCAATCTTTAGCACGGGTTAGTTGTCCCATTTCTCCTCCTTTTGCCAGAAAAGAATAATTTTTACTCATTTAAGGGGTGTATTTATTGGTCTCAAAATCAGCTAATTTTTCAATGTTTTCTAGTGTTTCAAATTAGCCTTAGCTAAAATTAAGAAAAAATAAATATTCAATTAAAAGCGATTTTTGAATGAGGCAACATTAAAATCAATTGAGTTAATTTTATCTTGTTTCTATACGGAAATTTGATAAACAGATAAAGTTAAAAGATATGAAACGAGAAGATTCAAAACATGAAACCGACAATATAAAGAGATATCAGGACGAAGGTTATACTGCTAGTTATCTATTCGAAAATGATCGTTTAATAGATGCAGAAACAAAAGAAGCCTACAAACCTGAAGACATATTTATTGTAGCTCATCATCGATATGAAGGAATGAGCGATCCTGATGATATGTCGATTTTGTATGTTATAGAAACAAGAGATAAAAGAAAAGGAACACATTTATTAGGATATGGTCCGATGGCCGATTTAGAAGAAGCCGAATTTTTTAAAGATATTCCGAAAGCCAATTATTCTAAAAATGCTGATATAAACGAATTGACTTAAAAGAATAAAAATAGATTGGTATTTTTATTTTGCTGATGAGCAGTTGTTTCAAATTTATTTGAGGCAGCTGCTTTTTTTTTAGGTTCCAAGTTCCTAAGATTCTAAGATGCTAAGATTTTTCCAGCTTTTTTTGAAAGCTTTTAAGTTACTAAGACTTTGATAGGGTAAAATTTTCTAGTTCTAAGAAACTTATAAACCCAGCATCTTAGCACCTTAGAATCTTAGAAATAAAAATTATGAAATTTCTTCGCAAAATTCTATAAAGATTTAGCTTCCAATATAAACGAAATTTGGATTATAGAAATGAAATAAAAACCAAAGTTAGTTTTTGTACGTAAATAACTACTAACTGATTCATTAAAAACCAAAATTCTAATACATGAAAAAACTTTACATAAATACTGGAAGCTTTGACGCTGTTTTTAATAATTTGAAAGAAAGCTTTGGCGGAGACTTATCTATTACAGCCAATGAATATAGACTGGCGGTAAAATCAAAATGGGCAACTGGGAATATTTCTGGAGTGCGTTTTGAGAAAGAAATGTCGTACCTCAATTTTGATTTGACTTTCAATCAAGATGTTAATTTAAGTATTGAATCCAATCCTTATTTGCCTGTATTTTTTGTGTATTGCGAAAAAGGAAGCGTATTGCACCGTTTTGGAGCAAATGGAGCTGTTAAACGTTTAAAAGAGCAGCAATCGGGTATTATGAGCAATTCGTCTTCAATAAATAGCGTATTGTGCTTTGAAAGCCATAAAAAGATTCAGTTTTCATTAATTGGAATACCAACAAATGTAAATGACGCAGCAAATGCTGATTTTGCTTTTCAGATTAAAAAAAGATTTACACATGAATCTGGAAATTATATTTATATCGGAGCTGAGGGCTCAAAAATAGGAGAGAAGTTTCAAGAACTTAAAACGATTCCGAAACAAGGAACGGTTCGTTATTTGCTAATGAAAAGCATTTTGCGCGAAATTGTACAGTTAGAGATAGCTCAGCATAGTTATAATTATCTGACTCCGTTTGTACCTGTTTTAAATTTTGCGTCTAAACAGCTGACAGAAATCAAAAAGCTATCAGAAATCAATTTCGGACATTTTGTAGCGCCAGTGCTATCTTTAAAAAGAAATTTACAATCAAAAATTCTAAAGGAAAAATATTTAGAATTAGAACCTTACAACCAAAAATTAGCTAGCTAGTAAGCATTATTATATCCTTCACTTTTCAATAAAAAACAGCTTCGATCGAGCTGTTTTTTTTCTTTTTAAGGCTACTGCTCTTTTTCAAAATAAATAATAAAATAAACCATAGTAAGATTTAAAATCAGTGAAATGCTGTTGGTGATAATAATCGGCAAATCGTTTTTCAGAATGCCGTAAATAACCCACACCGCGATTCCGAAAGTAAGCGTGCCAAACATTTTAAGCGAAATCTGCTTCACTTTTTTGGTTTTCCAAACCTTCAAAATTTGCGGAATTGTCGATATTGTAACGCACGCTCCAGCAAAAAGTCCTATGATGTCTATATAATTCATTTCTATAAGATTTGTATTTAAGTTGGTTAGAAAATAATCTCGCAAAGACGCAGAGCCGTGAAGTCTTTCATTAAGTTGTAGAAACAAAACTTTGCGACTCTGCGTCTTTGGAAGAACAAATCATAAAATCTTGGCTTTGTTAGCGGTTAAAAAAGAAAAAGTTTAGAACCTTAGCATCTTTTTTTAACCTACCAATTCACCGCCATTTACATGAATAAATTGCCCTGTAATATAACTGCTGTCTTCAGAAGCTAGAAAAACATAAGCAGGTGCCACCTCAGAAGGTTGTCCGGCTCTTTCCATCGGATTGTCTTTTCCAAATTCAGATAATTTATCGAAGCTGGCTACAATCAAAGGTGTCCAAATTGGTCCTGGCGCTACACCATTGACACGTATTTTCCTTTTTGCCAACATGCTCGAAAGCGAACGCGTAAAACTTACAATGGCGCCTTTTGTACTAGCATAATCCGCTAAATGTTCGCTGCCGCGAAAAGCTGTTACAGAAGTCGTATTAATAATGGTATCGCCTTCTTTTAAAAAAGGAAGCGCGGCCTTGGTAATATAGAAAAACGGATAAATATTCGTTTCAAAAGTTTTATGGAGCTGTACATTTGTTATCTTTTCCAATTCATTTTGAGGAAAATGTACCGCCGCATTATTTACCAAAATATTGATATTTTTAAAAGTCGTATGACATTTTTTGATGGCGGCACGACAAAATTTTTCATCCTTCAAATCACCACTTATTAAGAGACATTGCTGGCCTTCCTTTTCAATTAGATCTTTTGTTTCTTTAGCATCTTTGTCTTCTTTTAAATAAACAATGGCAATATTGGCGCCTTCTCTTGCAAAGTGTACCGCAACACTTCGACCAATTCCGCTGTCGCCTCCCGTAATAAAAGCGGTTTTTCCTAAGAGTTTGCCGCTTCCAGTATAATTTTCTCGTATAATTTCTGGTTCGGGGGTCATCATATATTCGTTACCAGGAAGATTTTGTTTCTGTTCGGGGAATGTTTGTTTCTTTTTCATGATTTCTGCGTATTTAAACATTATATGCTATTTAAAATTAGCTTTAAGCAAAAATTTTGTTTGTCTTAAAAGAAATTTTATTTACCTCAATAAAAAACAAATTGTAAATCACGTATGAAAATACTTCTGTTTTCAAAAAAGGTTCATTTATTAAGAATTTCTAACAGGCTAGGAATCATATATAACGTTCAGAATAGTGTTAAAAGATGGGAATTTTGTAAAGATTTTTGATTTAAATAAAAAAGGTCCCCATTATTTTTTTTATACATTTGAGATTTCCACATCATTTTTTAACAGACAATTTTGCAATTTGTTTAAGAAATAAGAAAATTTTTATATTTTATTTTAAAATTAAGTGTTTTGATTTACAACCGATTTAGTTTTCCGACATGGTATTAATTGTAGACGATATAAGAGCGAATATTATCGCTCTAAAAAAGACATTAGAGCTGCATAATATCGATGTTGATAGTGCTGAATCTGGAGAAGAGGCACTAAAAAAAATCCTTAAAACAGATTACTGTCTGATTATTATGGATGTTCAAATGCCTGGACTTGATGGCTTTGAAGTGGTAAAAATCCTTTCTGGAAATCAGCGTACCAAAGATATTCCCGTAATTTTTCTTTCGGCTCTTAATACCGAGAAAAAATATATTTTTAAAGGTTACGAAACAGGCGCTGTTGAGTATATTACAAAACCTGTAGACTCTGATTTGCTGATACTTAAAGTAAAAACTTTCCTTAAGATTTACGAGCAGCAGAACGAGCTTAAAGCTATGAAAGACCTGCTTTCTAAAGAAATCAAAATTAGAAAAGAAGCGCAGGACAATCTTGAAATTAAAATTGCAGAAAGGACAAAAGAACTAGTTCAGAAAAATGAAGAACTAGAGCTTCGAAATCATGAATTACAGCAGTTTTCTTGGGTTGTGTCGCACGATTTGAATGAACCTATCCGTAAAATTCAAATTTTCATCAAAATAATAAAAGACCTTTACTTAAAAGCAGATGATAAAGCGGTAGATTATGTTGATCGAACTATAAAATCTGCAGAAAGAATGCAGACTTTAATTACCGATCTTTTGGCTTATTCGAGACTTTCGGCACAGGTTAAACCTGAAAAAACAGATTTAAATGTTGTTTTGCAGGAAGTTTTGGGGGATTTTGATTATTTGATTGAACGGAAAAATGCCATTATAAAAACCAATGAACTTCCAACGGTTGACAGCATTCCGAGTCAGATGCGCCAAGTGTTTCAAAATCTGATTGGAAATGCTTTGAAGTTTTCTGGAAATGAAGAAAAGCCGGTAATCGAAATCACTTCAGAAACCATTTTGGAGAAATCAATAGAAAGTCCGACTTCTCCAGAAGGTAAATTTTGCAGAATAATAGTAAGAGACAACGGAATCGGTTTTGATGAAATGTATCTGGATCGAATTTTCATTATCTTTCAAAGCCTAAACGACCGCCAAACCTATGAAGGAACTGGAATCGGATTGGCAATCGCGAAGAAAATCATAGAAAAACACAACGGATTAATCACTGCAAAAAGTAAACCGGGAGAAGGAGCAAGTTTTATCATTGTTCTTCCTTTAAAATACGAATAAAAATAACTTAGAATATATGAATGGTAATTTTAAAAGAAATTTATTAATTAGTTCACTAGTATCACTGCTTGTACTTACTGTGAGTTCGGTTGCTTCTTTTATAAGTATTAAAAGTTTACTAAATAGTAATTTCTGGGTCAATCATACTCAAGATGTAATTTATAACCTAAACGAAGGTTCATCGATTATTACCGAAGCCCAAACCAGCATGAGGGGATATTTGCTTACAGGCGACGAACAGTTTGTAGAGCGATTTAATGATGCTGAAAATAAATCAAATGAATATTTCGAAAAATTAGATGAACTCACATCCGACAATCCTTCACAGAGAAAATTATTAGAAGAGTTGCGAAACAAACGTTCTGGTTTCTTTAAGTATTTAAACAATCAAATTGTAAAAAAACGTTTAAGCAAACAAACGCTTATTTTCGACCTGAATGAAGGAAGGAAAATGATGAATGAGATAAGAGCAATCATCAGAAAAGTAGAAAATACAGAACAAAAACTTTTAGAAGAACGCAATTTAAACTCAGAACGCTACGGCAATTATAGTTTGATTTTAATCGTTGTTGCCTTTTTTATTGCTTTTCTTATTTCTATCGTTTTTATGATTAGAATTCTAAAAGATTACAACGAAAGATCTTTGCTGCAGCATGAGTTGGAGAAAAAAGATAAAGAAACTGCTGAAAGGCTTCAAGTAATAAGCGGTATCGCATCTCAAATTTCTAGAGGAAATTATGACGTTCAGATTGATGATAGAAAATCTGATACTTTGGGAGCTCTTGGAGTTTCTATTCATGAGATGAAAGATTCTTTAAAAAATTCTTTTGAATTATTATCTCAAAAAGAATGGCTTCAGTCAGGAGTCGCAGCTTTGAATGACAAAATGCTGGGCGAAAAGACTATTCAGAAATTATCTAAGGATGTTATCGAATTTTTATGCCAGTACACCAACAGCAGTGCTGGGGTTTTGTATGTTGTAGATGGAGAAGAAATGGCAATTTCTGGAGGTTATAGCTATATACCGAGTAAAAATAGAGAACGCATTAAAAAGGGTGAAGGTCTGATTGGTCAAGCAATTGTTTCGGGTAAAATGTTGGAATTAAAATCACTTTCGCCAGATAACATTCATATCAATTATGCTTTAGGTGAAATTAAGCCTACTCATATTGTGGCGCTTCCGCTAATGGATTTTAAAGTAGAAGGTGCTGTTGAATTGGCGAGTATTTATGGTTTTTCTGTGCTGCAATTAGAGTTCCTGAATATGGTTGCCAACAATATCGGAATTGCTTTGAAAGCGACGCAAAACCGTAAAAGAGTTATGGAACTGCTGGAAGAAACGAAATCTCAGGCAGAAGAATTGCAGATTCAGCATAGCGAATTGGAAGCGATAAATGCAGAGTTAGAAGCTCAAACCGAAAAATTGCAAGCTTCGGAAGAAGAACTTCGCGTGCAACAGGAAGAATTGGAGCAAACCAACGAAGAATTATCGGAAAGAAGCGTTCTGTTAGAAGAGAAAAATACAGAAATTCAGAAAAAATCAGAAGCTTTAGAATTAACAACTCGTTACAAATCTGAGTTTTTGGCCAATATGTCTCATGAATTGAGAACACCGCTGAATTCAATTTTATTGTTGAGCCGTTTGTTGTCTGAAAATAACAATAAAACTATGAACAATGAAGAAATCGAATTTGCAAAAGTAATTCAGAGTTCAGGAAACAGTTTGTTAGGATTAATTGATGAAATTCTTGATTTATCTAAGATTGAAGCAGGTAAAATGGATCTGGAATTCTTAGATGTTTCGACCAAAGAAATTACAGATAACCTTCATAATCTGTTTTATATGGTGGCAAAAGAAAAGGGAATTAATTTTGAAATTATTGCCAAAGAAGCGCCAATCGTTATTAAAACAGACAAAATGCGTTTGGAGCAGATTTTGAAAAATTTGATTTCGAATGCCATTAAATTCACCGAAAAAGGAACTGTTTCTCTTGAAATCAAAGTAGATACAGACGATGATAAAATAATCTGCTTTATTGTAAAAGATACTGGAATCGGAATTCCGTTAGAAAAACAGCCTTTAATTTTCGAAGCTTTCCAGCAGGCAGACGGTTCGACCAAACGTAAATATGGCGGAACTGGTCTAGGATTGTCTATTAGCCGTGAATTGGCTAAACTATTGAGAGGAGAAATTATTCTGCATAGTAAAGTCAATGAAGGTAGTACATTTACGTTGTGTCTTCCAGTTTTTGGATTCGCAATCAATAAAGTTACAGCAGATAAAATTCCGCATGTAGAAGAAGTCGAAGAAACTGCCGAGATCGAAGAGGTAAAACCAAAATATATCAGCGAAGTCGTTCCTGAAGAAATTGAAGACGACAGAGATTCAATTGTAGAAGGCGATAAAGTAATTCTGATTGTAGAAGACGACATAAGTTTTGCCAAATCATTATTGGCTTTTACGCAGAAAAAAGGATATAAAGGTGTAGTAGCAGTTAGAGGTGATTATGCCTTAAATTTTGCCTTAATCTACAAACCAATCGGAATTTTATTGGATATCGAATTGCCAATAAAAAGCGGCTGGCAAGTTTTGGAAGAATTGAAAAATCATTCACAAACCAAGCACATTTCGGTACACATTATGTCATCGCACAAATTAAAACAGGAAAGTTTATTGAAAGGCGCCGTAGATTTCTTAGACAAACCTGTGGCTTTTGATAAAATTCCCGAAGTCTTTATGCGTATTGAACACATCATAAACAAAGAATCTCAAAAGGTTTTAATTATTGAAGATAATCCGAAACACGCTAAGGCATTGGCTTATTTCTTGGAGACTTATAGCATCAATTCTGAAATAAAAAGCGAAGTTTCGGCAGGTTTATCGGCTTTGAGCAAAGAAGATGTAGACTGCGTGATTCTAGATATGGGAATTCCAGACAAACAGGCTTATGAAATTTTAGACGGCGTAAAGAAAAGTCCAGGATTAGAAAATCTGCCAGTGATTGTTTTTACCGGAAAAAGTTTATCGATAAAAGAAGAATTAAAAATCAGAAAGTACGCCGATTCGATTATTGTAAAAACGGCACATTCGTATCAAAGAATGCTCGATGAGGTTTCACTTTTCCTTCATTTGGTAGAAGAAAAGAAAGAAGGAAATAATAAAGAAAACTACAAAAAACTGAATTCGCTGAACAACATTCTGTTCGAGAAAAAAGTATTAATTGTAGATGATGATGTACGAAATATATATTCGCTTTCAAAAGCTTTAGAAGCATTTAAAATGAATGTCATTACGGCTTTTGACGGAAAAGAAGCGATTAAAATTTTAGATGAAAATCCAGATACCGATGTGGTATTGCTGGATATGATGATGCCAAATATGGATGGTTATGAAACAGCAGAAAAGATAAGAAGCAACCCTAAATTTCTTAACTTAGCTGTAATAGCAGTAACGGCCAAAGCAATGACTGGCGATAGAGAGAAATGTATTAAGGCGGGAGCCTCAGATTATATTACAAAACCTGTAGATGTTGACCAGCTGTTATCATTGCTGCGAGTATGGCTTTATGATAAAATCTAATCTTTAAAATGCTTTAAATGGGAAAAAAACGTGTGTTGATTGTAGATGATGATTCAAGAAATATTTTTGCTATGGTGAATACCTTAAAAGCAAAATCGTATGATTGTATCTCTTGTCTAAGTGCCGAAGAAGCATTAAGAATATTAAAAGAAGACTCATCGATAGATGTCGTTTTGATAGATATGATGATGCCCGAAATGGATGGTTATGAGGCAATTCCGCTTATAAAAGCAATTCCATCACAAAAATCCACATTGGTGGTTGCCGTAACAGCGCAGGCAATGGCAGGAGATAAAGAAAAATGTTTACAAGCCGGAGCAGATGCTTATATCTCAAAACCTGTAGATGTTGATAAATTACTTCAGATTTTGGGAGGAAATTTAAATGAATTATGATTGAAGATATTGAATTAGAAACTCTTATAAATGATGTTTACGAATATTACGGTTTTGATTTTGGAAGTTATTCCAGAGCCTCACTTAAAAGACGTGTAAGCCGTGTTTTCTATTTAGACGGATTTAAGCATTTTCATGATTTTTTGTCCAAAGTCCGTACTGATCCCGAATATTGTAAAAGAATGATTGACGAAATTACGGTTAACGTAACCGAGATGTTTCGCGATCCATCATTTTATTTGACACTCAGAAAAGAAGTCCTTCCGCTATTAGGAACCAAACCTTTTATCCGTATTTGGCATGCAGGATGTTCTACGGGAGAAGAAGTCTATTCGATGGCTATTATGCTGAAAGAAGCTGGATTGCTGCATAAATCGATATTGTATGCAACAGACATAAATGCTTCAGTATTAGAAACAGCAAAAAGCGGTATCTTTCCATTACGAATGATAAAAGATTACGCTGATAATTATCGCGATGCTGGCGGACAGCAGGATTTTTCAGACTATTACATCGCCAATTACGGCTTTGCAAAATTTAATGAAAGTCTTTCTGAAAAAATGGTTTTTTCGCAACATAACTTAGTTTCAGACACTTCATTCAATGAGTTTGATCTTATTTTGTGCCGCAATGTTTTAATTTATTTTGATAATAATCTGCAGAAAAGAGTCGTTAATTTATTTGATGACAGTCTCGCTGTTTTGGGTTTTTTGGCACTCGGAACAAAAGAAACGATAAAATATTCTATATCTCAGACCAAATACAAACAATTTGCTAAAGAGAAAATATGGAGAAAAATAAAAGAATAACAAATTGTAAAGTAGTAATAATTGGCGGCTCGGCAGGAAGTTTACAGGCATTATTGCAGATTTTGCCTTTTATAGAAAAACCAATTTCATTTGCGATTGTAATTGTGGTTCACAGAAAAAACTCAGACGAACAAACCTTAGAAAGTTTAATTGCTTTAAAATCTAAAATTACTGTAAAAGAAGTAGAAGATAAAGTAAAATTTGAATCTGGATTTGTTTATATCGCACCTTCCAATTATCATTTATTGTTTGAGAAAAACGAAACGCTTTCATTAGATACTTCAGAAAAAGTTAACTATAGCAGGCCAAGCATAGATGTCTCTTTTGAGTCTGCGGCCGAAATATATGGTGAACATTTGATTGGAATATTACTTTCAGGTTCCAATTCAGATGGAACAATCGGATTGAGGGCAATCCAAGCTGCGGGCGGAATAAGTGTCGTTCAGAATCCGCTTTCTGCAGAAATGCCTTTTATGCCCAATAATGCCATTCTGCATACAGTTCCTGACTTTGTTTTAAGCACAGAAGAAATTCTGGAATTTATAAAAGGAATTAATATTGCTGGTTTTTGATTAACGATTTTTGATTTCAGATGGAAGAAATCAAAAAATCGTTAATTCTCAATCTAAAATCTTCAATCTCTTAATTTTTCTCATCTTCAGGAAGAACCACTTTGTTGAGTTCAGCCTCTTTCTGAGCTCTTTTTTGTGCCGCTTTACCTTTTCCAATCGGAATTCCTGCTGTAACATACAAAGATCTGTTGAATTGATTGTTCGGGCCGTCACCTTTCATTACAGTAACGAGTCCGTAATAATATTGAACAGTGACATTCAAACCGTTTCCAACATTCATATGATAGCCAGCACCAAAAGCAAGTCCAGCATCTATAACATGAATCTGATCTCTAATGTTTTTCTTATAGACCACATCGTCATTATTGATTTCGTTTTTAAACTCATCAAAGGCTTTGGCCAATAAACCAAATTGAGGTCCTGTTTTGAGGTAAATATTGTTTTTGAATTGATATTTAATTAATATCGGAACATTAAAATAACGGATTTCACGATTCACATGACCGCCGGCAAAAGTGTTGTCGAGATTTTCATCATTTAAAGAATACACCGGAATATCCTGAGCTCCCATAGGCGATTTTACAATTACGCCAGTATTGATCATCCAAGCGGGGTTTTTTCTAGATTTCAAATCAAAATAAAAGCCAAGATTAAAACCGGGGTTCAAAGCAGAGGAGCCCATATTAGAAATCGTAGAAAAATTGGCACCGCCTTCCAAACCAAATTCCAAAAACTCTGAATTGAGTTTATCTCCAAATATTAAGGAAATTAAGACTTGTGATTGTGCCGTGGTAATACAAAAAAATGTGATAAAGATTAGAAAACCTTTTTTCATGCCATTTGAATTAAAGTCCAAAACGGTATTGAAAACTTCCTAATACCTGTGTTCGAGAACCTAAGAAGCCACATTCTGCTCGAAACATAAAATGTTTGTTGAACTGATATTGAGATCCAATGATAAAGTTCCACATATCTTTTGGTCTTTTTTGAAGAGAATATTGCACAGAAGAATTTTCAGCTGTACTTAGCGCTCCGTCTAATGTATTTAAAATATTGCCAGCGCTTTCTAAAGCTCTATTTGCCGTATTATGCTTCGCGATATTAGCAGGATTTTTTTGTTCGGCAGGAGTTAAACCATCCCACCAGTTGTCTACTTTGGTTTGGTTTTCTGCCACTTTAGCCAGACCATTATCTACTTTTTCTTGTGCTCCTTCTAAATTAATGAAATCAGATAAAGGCAGATCTCCGTTTGTATCTCCAGCAATATGAACTCTAAATCCGCCGACCCAAACCGCTATATTTGTGTCTGGTTTATTAAACTTAAAGGTTTTTCCTAATCGAGGTCCAAATACATAAGAAAAGGCGGGTTTGTCAAGCGAGCTAATATCGGTCCAAGCCATATTCATATCAAGAGCCAGCCAGCCGCCTCCAATACCTATGGTTGGTGTCATTCCCAGACCAAATGTTGTGGCATTAAAATTGGCTCTGGTGCTGAAAGTAGTTATTTCTGACCAATTATTATCAGCATCTGGAATCCAAATTCCGGCATTAATTTTAGTGGCAGTATTAGCTTTTCCAAAAATTCCATAAATATTTAAAAAAGGAAGAAGCCAGATATCAGGTCTGATCGTTAACGCGGTAGCCTCAACTGATGATTTGTCAAATCGTACAATCTCATCTAGATTATATTGTGGCCCATGATTAAAGCCAATTTGCAGATTGTTGATTACAATATCAGACTCCTGCCAAAACCAGTTTACAGATAAACCGGCTGAATAAGGAAGTTTATATCCTTTTTGGGCTACTTTTTCTCCCCAGATAGGAAGAGCGTAAGGATATTTTTCTGTTTTAAGACTGTCTTTTAATGTCTGGTTTTTTTCTCCTACAATTTTATCGGTATAAACCTGTCCGAAAATTTGCATGCTGAAAAATAATAAAGAGGCTGATATTAGTGTCTTACATTTCATTGATTAGAATATTTAAAATTAATTAATTAGACTGCGAAAAATAAAATTGTACTAATGTGCGTAGAGAATCTCTTGTTATTTTTTTTGGCTTATAGAAAAATGATTTTTTAAAGAATTAAAATTAGGAACTTAAAGAAGTGTTAAAATTATTGTTAAAGTTAACGAAATTTTCTTACCTCTCATAAAATTTTTGAATAAAATAAAAAACTATTGGAATAATTTTCAGACCATTAGACGATATTTTATTTTGCTATTATTATTTCGCCCAAATGAAAAATTAAAGAATAAATTGTATTTTTACAACTGTGAAATGGATAAGAATCATATTGTCAATTTATCTGCTGGCGTTGTCTAATATGCCATGCGCGGATATGGAAGTAAACAGTGTGATGCATAAAACAGCTCAGTTTGCTTCAGAAGACAATCATTCTCATGATAAAACCAACGATTTATGTTCTCCGTTTTGCGCCTGCAATTGTTGCGGTGTACAGGTTTTAAGTTACCATTCTGCTGTAAGTTTTGAATTCCCTAAAGCTTACAATCAAATTTCTATTGCTTTACCCAATTATAATTCTGTTTTTATTTCCAATTTCTACGGAAGTATTTGGCAGCCCCCTCAGATAGCATAATGATTATGCCTGTTCAGTTTCGATAGTTATCGGAATCGGAAATGGGCGAGAGAGTTGTGGACTTTCCACAGATTTACAGGCAATTTATTGTCTAATTTCTCACGTCATTATATATTCAAATGTTAGATAAAATCATTCAATTCAGTATACGAAACAAATTCGTAATACTATTATTTACCCTTGCGCTTATAGCTTGGGGAAGTTATTCGCTTAAAAAGTTACCGCTCGATGCCCTTCCAGATGTAACCAACAATCAGGTTCAGATTATTACAACTTCGCCAACACTGGCAAGTCAGGAAGTCGAGCAATTAATTACGTATCCCTTAGAAAGAGCTGTAAAAACAGTTCCAAAAGTAATAGAACTACGTAGTATTTCCCGTTTCGGATTATCCGTAGTAACTGTTGTTTTTGAAGACGATGTAGACATTTACTGGGCTCGTGAACAGATATTCCAGCGCTTAAAACAAGCCGAAGAAAACATTCCCGATTATGTAAATTCTCCCGAATTAGCGCCCATTTCGACAGGATTGGGAGAGATCTACCAATATGACGTTTATGCCAAAAAAGGCTACGAAAATAAATACAGTGCAATTGAATTGAGAACTATTCAAGATTGGATTATTATTCCGCAATTGCAGGGAATTAAAGGCGTTGCCGAGGTAACTTCTTGGGGAGGAAAACTCAAACAGTTCGAAATTGCCGTAAACCCAAATATGCTCAATAGTTTGGGCGTTACGATTACCGAAATTTTTGAGGCGCTGGAAAAAAACAATCAAAATACGGGAGGCGCTTATATTGAAAAAGATCAGTATACCTATTTTATCCGCGGTGTCGGAATGGCTAAAGGCATAAAAGATCTTGAAAATGTAGTGGTGAAAAACCGAAATGGTTCGCCTGTTTTGGTTCGAAATGTAGCACAGGTTCGCGAAGGCATTGCATTACGTTATGGAGCTTCGACCAAAGATGGAAAAGGTGAAATTGTTTCCGGAATGGTTTTAATGCTGAAAGGCGAAAATTCGAGCGCTGTTGTAAACCGTGTTCACGAAAAAATGGAGCAGATAAACAAAAGCCTTCCAGAAGGAGTGGTTGCGGAAGCTTTTATTGATAGAGGAAAACTCGTAGATAACTCTATTAGTACCGTTGCAAAGAATTTATTAGAAGGAGCATTAATCGTCATTTTTGTCTTGATTTTATTCTTAGGAAATCTTCGTGCAGGACTCATTGTCGCTTCAGTAATTCCTCTGGCGATGCTGTTTGCCGTTATTTTAATGAATGCCTTTGGCGTAAGCGGAAACCTAATGAGTCTTGGTGCCATAGATTTCGGAATCATAGTCGACGGTGCCGTTATTATCGTGGAAGCCACGATGCATCATCTCCAGAAATTCAAAAACAAAAAAGAATTAACGCAGGAAGAAATGGACATTGAGGTTTATAATTCGGCTTCAAAAATTAGAAATAGTGCGGCTTTTGGCGAAATTATCATTTTAATAGTCTATTTGCCAATCCTAGCTTTAATCGGAACCGAAGGAAAAATGTTCAAGCCAATGGCTATGACCGTTGGTTTTGCCATTATCGGAGCTTTTATTCTTTCTCTGACCTATATCCCGATGATGAGCGCTTTATTTCTTTCAAAAAAAACAGAGCACAAAGAAAATTTCAGCGACCGCATGATGGCATGGTTAGAAAACCTATATACTCCTTTATTGAAAAAAGCTTTAGAGTTTAAAAAAGTGGTGCTTTCAGTCGCTGTCGGACTTTTTGCTTTTGCATTTATTGTTTTTCAAAACATGGGAGGCGAATTTATCCCAACAATCGAAGAAGGCGATTTGGCAATCAATGCCACTATTATGACGGGAAGTTCACTTACGCAGATGGTTGAAACTGCGACTAGATATGAACAGATTCTCAAAGCCAAATTCCCAGAAATCAAAACTATTGTGACCAAAATAGGAAGCGGTGAAATTCCAACCGATCCCATGCCAATTGAAAGTGGGGATTTGATTATTGTTTTAAAAGACAAGAAAGAATGGAGAAGCAAATACCGAAATTGGGAAGAAATCGCCAATGCCATGAAAAAGGAGATGGAAATTATTCCTGGTGCGAATATCGAGATTTCGCAACCCATTCAGATGCGTTTTAATGAATTAATGACAGGAAGCCGTTCTGACATTGCGATCAAGATTTTTGGAGACGATTTGGAAATACTGGATGCCAAAGCAGCAGAATTGATTTCGAAAATAAAAGGAATTGATGGAATTGGAGATTTAAAAGCTGATAAAGTAACAGGATTGCCACAGATTACCATTAAATATGATTATGATAAAATCGCGCTGTACGGGCTGAATATTTCAGACATTAACCAAATCATCCGTTCGTCTTTTGCGGGAGAAGTGGCAGGAAAAATTTATGACGAAAGCAAAAGGTTTGATGTTGTGGTGAGAATGGACGAAAACAATCGTGGCGATATAACAGATGTGAGCAATTTGTTTATTCCGCTTCCAAGCGGCCAGCAAGTGCCGCTTTCGCAAGTGGCTTCTGTCGAATATGAGCAAGGCCCTGTACAAGTCATTCGCGAAGACGGAAAACGAAGAATAACGGTTGGATTAAATGTTCGCGGAAGAGACATTAAAAGTGTCGTAGAAGAAATTCAAGCAAAACTGGACAAAAGTTTCAAACTTCCAGCTGGTTATTATGTGACTTATGGAGGGCAATTTGAAAATCTGATTGAAGCATCCAAACGACTTTCTGTAGCATTGCCAATTGCTTTAGGACTGATTTTAGTCTTGCTGTATTTTACTTTTAAAAGTGCCAAACAAGCGTTGCTAATTTTTAGTGCGATTCCGTTATCGGCGATTGGAGGTGTTTTTGCGCTTTCGCTGAGAGTAATGCCGTTTAGTATTTCTGCCGGAATTGGTTTTATCGCTTTGTTCGGAATTGCCGTTCTAAACGGAATCGTACTGATTTCGTATTTCAATCAATTAAAAACAGAAGGTATTTCAGATCCGTTTCAAAGAATCTTGATCGGAACCAAAACACGTTTACGTCCTGTTTTAATGACGGCGGCGGTGGCTTCATTAGGATTTCTGCCAATGGCATTATCTACAAGCGGCGGAGCAGAAGTGCAAAAACCGCTAGCAACCGTAGTGATCGGCGGATTAATTTCAGCGACTTTATTAACCTTAATTGTTTTGCCAATTTTGTATTTATTGTTGGAGAAGTTTAACCGCAAAGAGCGCAAAGATTTACGCGAAGAACGCTAAGAAAAATTTAAAGAAAATGAAAAAGTTATTATACAGTTTAAGAAAAATAACCTTTGCGAACTTCGCGCTTCTTTTGCGAACTTTGCGGTTAATTGCGTTTCTATTGGTTGCCTTACCCTTGCAAGCACAGCAAATGATAAGTCTGGAAAAAGCCATAGAACTAGCAAAATCAAACAACATCGATTTAAAAATTGCCGATAAAGAAATCGAAAAACAAACCGTTCTCAAAAAAGCAGCTTTTCAGCCAGATCCTTTGCAAGTACAGTATCAGGGCGGTCAGTTCAATAGTGTCGATTTTGACCATAATGTCTCGGTACAGCAGTTTTTTCCGCTAGGAAATATTACAAAAGCCAACCGACAATTGCAGGAAGAATTGGCTAAACTCGCCGAAAAACGAAAAGCTTTGTCTTCTTATGAAATCGAAAAAGCGGTTACATTGGCATATTATCAATATTTGTATGGCGTTTCGATACAGAAACTCAATTCAGAATTGAATGATATTTATACGAAATTCCTAAAGAACGCTGAACTGCGTTTTAAAACAGGGGAAAGCGGAAACATTGAAGTCATCAGCGCCAAAGCGAAAGTAAAAGAAATTGAAACCCAGAAAGCACAGTTAGAATACGATTTGGCGATTTATCAGAAACAATTGCAGTTTTTCATTCAGACAGATGAAAATATAGTTCCTGATTCAAATACCGCTTTGCAATACACTCTTATAGAAAGTCAGGAAAATACAAAAGCAGAAGTTCTAATGACCGATTTTTATCAGCAGCAAATTTCAGTATATCAGAAAGAGGCAGGAACACTTAAGGCGCTGCGTACGCCAAAAGTTGGTTTAGGATATTTTGCACAGACGATAAATACTGAATCTTTGTTTCAGGGATTTACGGCAGGTTTGCAGATTCCGTTGTTTGGAGGTGTTAATACTACTAAAGCAAAAGCAGCAGAAATTAGTGTTTCGCAATCTCAATTGGCTTTAGATAGAAACAAAATGATGCTGAATCTGCAACGAGAAGAATTGCAGAACAACTTTCAAAAACAGCAGAAGAACCTAAATTATTATAAAAATGAAGGTTTGCAATACGCTAATCAGATTATTGAAACGGCTCAAAAAAGTTATGCTAATGGCGATATGAGTTATTGGTCGTACATAAGCTTTCTAAATCAAGCAATCGATATTAAAAAACAATTTGCCGAGGCAACGCACAGCTATAATCAAAGTGCCATCGAACTTCAATTTCCAACTATCAAAAACAATTAAAAATGAAAAATATATCTGAAAATAATTTAACCGCAAAGAGCGCAAAGATTTTAACGCAAAGTTCGCAAAGTTTAATTTCCTTGCGTGCCTTGCTCCCGATAGCTATCGGGATTGCGCTCTTTGCGGTTACCTTAATTAGTTGTAGCGAAAAAAAGACAGAAGAACCACAGGAAGAAGAAAAATCAACTACAGAAGTGGCGTTAACAGTTTCTCAATACAAAACAGTGGGAATTGAAACTGGATTTGTAGAAGATAGAAACCTAAATAAAGTCATTAAAGCAAATGGTTATACGACGGTTCCCCCGCAAAATTCTGCTGAAGTTTCGACTTTGATTGGCGGAACGGTTAAAGACATTTTTGTTTTGGAAGGAACGTATGTAAACAAAGGAAAAGTATTGGCCACAATTCAAAATCTGGAAGTTATTGGAATGCAGGAAGATTACCAATCGGCTGTAGCCAATGTGGAATATTTACAGTTAGAATATAACCGCCAGAAAACCTTGAGTGATGAAAATGTGAATCCGAGAAAGACTTTTCAAGAAGTAAAAGCGAAATTAGCAGCAGAAAGAGCTCGCGCACAAGCGGCAAAAAATAAACTTGATGCTTTGCATGTGAATACAAAAGGAAGTTCGTCTGTCGTTCCAATTGTTTCCCCGATAAATGGTTTTGTTGGAAAAATCAATATTGCGAAAGGCGCTTTTGCGAATACAGGGGTTTCGCTTTTTGAAGTGGTTGACAACAGTCAGATGCATTTGGATTTGAATGTGTATGAGAAAGATTTGGGATCCATTTCGATTGGTCAAGTCATTGATTTTGTCTTAACGAATCAATCCAATAAATCGATTAAAGGAAAGATTTTCGGAATCAATAAATCTTTCTCCAACGAAAGCAAAACTGTCGCTGTTCACGCTAAAATCGATCCTGCTGATGCCAAAGGGCTGATTCCGGGAATGTATGTTTCGGCAAATATCAATATTACAAACACCACTGTCCCAGCTCTTCCAAAAGATGCGGTTGTCAAAAATGCCGATAAGTATTTTGTCTTCATTGAAGAAGAAGAGCATGCGGAAGAAAAACATGAACATTCAGCAGGAGAAAAGGAAGAAGCTCATGAAAAAGAAATTCATTTTAAAGCAATAGAAGTTATGCCGGGAACAACCGATTTGGGTTTTACCGAAGTGAAGTTCGTACATGATATTTCGGCCAATGCTAGAATTGTCACAAAAGGCGCATTTTATCTGCTGTCTGCCATGAAGGGCGGAGGAGAGCACACCCACTAGCTAGTTTTGCCACGAAGACGCTAAGGCACAAAGTTTTTTTTAAGATGCTAAGTTGCTAAGATACTAAGGGGCTAAGTTTTTTGTTGGAGTAGAATTTGCTCACAATCCCGATAGCTATCGGGA